>CAUYYV010000067.1:0-12544 GCA_963577075.1 Phycisphaerae bacterium | reverse complement strand
GACCGGCGGGCACATCATCGTGGCGACGCTGCTTGGCTTCGTCGTGAGCCTGAGCATGTGGAAGGTGGGCGTCGGTCACGGCCTGGCGCTGCTGCCGCTGTTGGGCACGGTCGCCATCTACTTGTTGGAAGTGCTGGTCGCCTTCATTCAGGCGTACATCTTTACGTTCCTGACCGGCCTGTTTTTGAGCCAGCTGGTCGTACACGATCACGGTGAACATGAAGGAGCGGCGCACTAAACGCGATATATCACCCCCTGCCGGTCAAGTGAGGCAACCGGCGGACCCGCGAGGGATGGGGGCCACCCGATGCGACCTCACCGCATCAAGCAAGAAGGAGTGTGCATGATGAAGAAGCTGATTTTGATGGGAGCATTCGCGATGCTGCTGTTACCCGCCGTGCCCGCAATGGGGGAAGACGGCCATGGGTCAGACGAGAGTTCCGCCACCGGCACGTCATGGGTCTTTCCCGCAGGCAACGCGCTCGCCTACCTGGGCGCCGCCATCGGCGCAGGCCTGGTCGTCATGGGCGCCGGTCGTGGGATCGGCAACATCGGGTCGTCGGCAACCGAGGCAATCGCGCGCCAGCCCGAGGCCGCCAAGGATATCTCCGGCGCGATGCTGCTGTCTGCGGCGCTGATCGAAGGTGTGTCGCTGTTCGGAGTCGTCGTTACACTGCTCGTTGTTCTCAAGTGAGATTCGACACGCGTCCGTTTGCGCGGCCGCGTGTTTCTTGCCGATCGCCAATCAAGGATACACGATGCTCAATGCACTAACACTGGCGTCCGGGGCGGACCCGTTTGTCGGCACGCTGTACCAGGCCGGCGCCGCGGCGTTCGTCTTTCTGGCGCTTCTGTGGATTCTCAAGAGCAAGGCGTGGGGGCCGATTCTTAAGGGTCTGCAGGAACGTGAGAACAAGATCCGGGACGACCTAGAATCAGCCGAGAGGTCGGCGAAGCAGGCGGAGCAGACGCTGGGCGAGTATCGCCAGCAACTGACGGACGCCAACGCCGAGGTCAAACAGATCATCGACAAGGGTCGTGCCGATGCCCAGCAACTGGCGAGCCAGTTGAAAGAGCAGACGCAGGACGAGATCACACGCCTGCGGCAACGCGCCGAGGCAGAGATCGCGTCGGCCAAGGCGCAGGCGCTGGGCGAACTTTATGCCGAGGCCGCCACGCTGGCGACCGACGTTGCCGGGCGAATCCTCAAGCGCCAGATCGCCGAGACTGATCAGCAGCAACTGGTTGACGAAGCACTCGCGGAATTGGGCAAGGCATCGCGCAATTAATGGGGCGCCCGTGGATGGCGCCGCAAGGCTATAACGGAAGTAGCATTGGCAGACAAACAGCGTGAAATGGTTACCAGGCTTGAGCGCGTCTACGCGGAGGCGTTGCTCGAGTTGTGCGATGACGCCGAGCGGGCCGGCACGCCGGGCGTGCTCGACGAGGTGGCCAACGAAATCCGCCAACTCGCCGAGTGGTCACGACAGCACGATGATTTCGTCCGCCTCATGTCCGCGCGAACGCTTTCCACGAATCAGCGAAGTGAGATCATCGATCGGCTTTTGCGCGGCCGCGTCAACGATCTGCTCTACCGGTTCCTCCAGGTCGTTAACGAGAAAGATCGCCTCGATTGTTTCGAGGGCATGGCACGTGCCTTGTCAATGTTGCTTGAAGAGCGACGAGGCATCGTCGAGGTTGATGCCTACGTGCCGGCCACGTTGTCGCCGGTCCATGCGGGTCGCCTGGCGGACAAGATTGGTGCGGCGATCGAAAAGCAGGTCGAGTTGACCCAGCACGAAATGCCCGAACTGATCGGCGGGTTGAAGCTGCGCATCGGCGATCAACTGATTGACGGCTCTGTCGCGGCGCAGCTTCGGATGATCCGACAGAAGATGATCGAAACCGGCCGCAATCGGGCGAGGCTTGGCGGGCAAGCGTAGCCACCAGGCCACCAGTTTACGGGACCATTGGAAGGTGAAATGAAAATCAACACTGACGAAATCACGACCGTCATCAAGCAGGAAGTCGAGCGTTACGCGACGGAGCTGGAAGTCACCCAGGTCGGGCAGGTGATCGAGGTCGGGGACGGCATCACGCGGATCTACGGGCTGTCGCAGGCGATGGCCGGCGAGATGCTCGAATTCGACACCCAGCAAGGCCACAAGGTCACCGGCCAGGTGATGAACCTCGAGCAGGATACTGTCGGGGCAGTGATCTTCGGCAACTACCTGGCGATCAAGGCGGGCGATTCGGTTCGCTCGACCGGACAATTGTTGAGCGTGGCCGTGGGCGAGGCGATGCTCGGGCGGGTGGTCAACGCGTTGGGCGAGCCGATCGACGGCCAGGGTCCGATCCAGACGACCGACCGTCGCAAGGTGGACATCATCGCACCGGGCATTGCCGATCGCCAACCGGTCAAGCAGCCGCTTCAGACCGGGATCAAGGCGATCGATTCAATGATCCCCATCGGGCGTGGTCAGCGTGAACTGATCATCGGCGACCGCAAGACGGGCAAGACCGCCGTCGCCATCGACACGATCATCAACCAGCGGTACACGCACCAGACAGACGATCCGGTCTATTGCATCTACGTCGCGGTCGGCCAGAAGGGGTCGACGGTCGCGGGCGTGGTCGAGACCCTTCGCGATCGGGGCGCGATGGAGTACACGATCGTCGTCAACGCCTCGGCCTCCGAGGCCGCGCCCATGCAATATATCGCACCCTATTCCGGTTGTGCGATGGGCGAGCATTTCATGTGGAAGGGCAAGCACGTGCTGTGCATCTACGATGATTTGTCGAAACAGGCCGTGGCGTATCGCCAGCTTTCCCTGTTGCTGCGCCGCCCGCCCGGCCGTGAGGCCTACCCCGGCGACGTGTTCTACCTGCACTCCCGCCTGCTTGAAAGGGCCACCAAGCTCAGTGATGAGCACGGCGGCGGCAGTCTCACCGCACTGCCCATTATCGAGACGCAGGAGGGCGACGTCTCGGCGTACATCCCCACCAATGTGATTTCCATCACCGACGGGCAGATATACCTTGAGCCGGACCTGTTCTTTGCCGGCGTGCGCCCGGCGATCAACGTGGGCATCAGCGTATCGCGCGTGGGAGGCAACGCACAGATCAAGGCGATGAAGCAGGTGGCCGGCTCGTTGCGGCTGGACCTTGCCGCGTTTCGTGAACTGGAGGCATTCGCCCAACTCGGCACGGAACTGGACAAGGCGACGCAGGCCCAGCTCGACCGCGGCGCCCGCATGGTTGAGTTGCTCAAGCAACCCCAGTACGTGCCCGTCGACGTGATCGATCAGGCCATTCAGATTTTTGCCGGTTCCAGGGGCATGCTCGACGATCTGAAACTCGGCGACGTGCCGGTATTTGGCACAGCGATGATCGAGTATTTTGCCGGTCCCGGCGCGGCCCTGCGCCAGCAGTTGGCCGTCGCACGAGAGTTTTCCGATGATCTGGAACAGCAATTTATCAAGGCGATCGGCGATTTCAAGACCGGCTGGTCACCGCAGTAAGTTTCATGGCATGTCTCAAGTATTGACCGCTTCGGTGCGATGAGACTGCCGGGCTTCGCCCGCCAGCTACTGGTTCGGCAGCGTCACGCTGTCGAGTACGTTGGATACCGCCTCAACTCCCCGTTTTCTTCTGCCAGCGGATCCGATGGCGGTTGCGTGTGAATACGCTACAATGTCCCACAGGCGGCATGGCAGCGAAGGAGAACAATCCCGTGGATGGTGATGTTACCGTTGAAACAACAACCGATGTTGCGAAACTGGAGTTGGGCGGCAAGGATTACGAACTGCCCATCGTCACCGGTTCGGAGAACGAGCGTGGTATTGATATCTCGAAGCTGCGGTCCGGCAGCGGACACATCACGCTTGACGAGGGGTACGGCAATACCGGTGCCTGCCAGTCGTCCGTCTGTTTCATTGATGGCGAACGCGGGGTGCTGCGATATCGCGGGATACCGATCGAGCAGTTGGCCTCCAACAGCCGGTTCATCGAGACGGCGATGCTGGTCATCTACGGCGAATTGCCCACGGCCGATCATCTCGATCGGTTTCGTGCCCTGCTGACAAAGCACGAGTTGCTGCACGAGGGGCTGCACAACCACTTTGACGGTTTTCCAGCCCAGGCGCATCCGATGGCGATTCTCTCGGCCATGATCAATGCGTGCAGTTGCTACCATCTGGACATCATGGAGATGGAGGACGAGCAAACGTTCGAGAGCGCTGCGGCGAGGTTGCTGTCCAAGGTGCGCACGATCGCCGCCGCCGCGTACAAGACATCGATCGGTGAGCCGACGATCTACCCCAAACCGTCGCACAACTACGGCGCCAACTTCCTGCACATGATGTTCTCGAAGCCGTACAGCGACTATGAGCCACCGGAGGAGGTGGTCAAGGCGCTGAATCTGTTTTTGATCCTGCACTCTGAGCATGAGCAGAACTGTTCAACCAGCACCGTGCGCATGGTGGCGTCGAGCGGTGCGAACCTGTTTGCCAGTTGTTCTGCCGGCGTGTGCGCCCTGTGGGGCTGGCGGCACGGCGGCGCCAACATCGCCGTCATCCAGATGCTCGAGGAGATTCACAATCAAAAGATCCCCTACAAGGAATTTATGGAGCGGGTCAAAAAGAAACAAATGAAACTGATGGGTTTCGGCCATCGCGTTTACAAGAATTTCGACCCGCGGGCGACGATTCTCAAGGAGTCCTGCGACGATATGCTACGGGTGCTGGGTGTGGACGACCCACTGCTCGACCTGGCGCGTGGGCTCGAAGAGGTGGCCTTGAACGACAGCTATTTCAAGGATCGCAATCTGTATCCTAACGTCGATTTCTACTCGGGGATCCTGTTGCGTGCCATGGGCATCCCGGTTGACATGTTCACCGTCATGTTCGCGATGGGGAGGATGCCCGGCTGGATCGCACACTGGAAGGAAGTGCACGACAATCCCGAGACACGCATCAGCCGGCCTCGCCAGGTTTACACTGGCGACACCGAGCGTGATTACACGCCGATTGAAAATCGATAACCACTGCGCCGCAGTGCTTCAGATGGTTGTGCTTGCTGTCGCCATCGGCCCTGGGCTCGTATTCATCCTCGACACCTGACTTCAGACTCGCACCGTCTGCGTGGGTTGGAGTGCTTGAACAACCACCGGCCGGGACGAGCATGGACGCGTACCACAGATGGGCCGCACGCACCTTGAATCGGCCGGGTTTTCTTCTATAGATGTGACGCAGGCGACGCATCGATCTTGTCGGCGGGTTGAGGGTTGCTCCCGGCGGGTATCGGCGGCAGCCAGCGATCGCTGATTTGCGCAAGCGGTACATCGGGCTGCGCGTGATGCGCGGCTGCGGCGATCAGGCCCATGAACATCGGCGACGGTCGCAGCGGTCGGCTGGTTAGTTCGGGGTGGAATTGCGCGCCGATGAAGTATGGATGCACCTGCCGCGGCAGTTCAAGGATCTGCATGATCGGGTGCTCGGGGTGTCGGCCGCTGAAGATCAGCCCGTGAGCTTCGAGCGTCTCGATGTATGTCGGGTCCACCTCGTAGCGATGGCGAAACCTTCGGCGAATGGTGAAACAAGTGGAAGGAACCGGGGGATTGAGGGATTGAGGGTCTGTGGGGGTCGGGCTGACGGGACTCTGCCCGGTCCCCTGGTTCCATGGCCCCTTGGTTCTTTCCTCAGCAAACAGGCTGGCCGCCAGCGTGTTCGGTGACACGAGCACATTCTTGCCGCCCAGTCGCATGTTGCCGCCCAGGCCCTCGATTTTTTTCTGCTCCGGCAGGATGTCGATCACGGGCGTGGCGGTCTTGGGGTCGAACTCCGTGCTCGCGGCGCCGGCGATGTCGCAAACGTGGCGGGCGTACTCGACCACCGCCATCTGAAAGCCGAGGCAGATGCCGAGAAACGGCAGGCGGTGCTCGCGGCAGTGGCGGATGAAGTCGATCTTGCCTTCCGTCCCGCGCATGCCGAATCCGCCGGGCACGATGATCGCGTCGATACCTTGCAGTTGCTGGGCAACGTTGGCGTGGTGAGATTCTGTCGTGTCGATCCAGCGTGTCTTCAAGTCGACGCTCAGGTGCGCCGCGGCGTGCTCGACCGCCTTGTCGATCGAAGCGTATGCGTCGCGCACAGCGGTGTACTTGCCGGTAATCCCCAGCGTCGCGCGGTGGCGGCGTGGCTCGGTCAACCGCACCATAAACCGGTGCCACTGCTCGCGGGCGCGATCCTCCTGCAATTGGTCGACCCGCTCATGCTGATTCAGCAGCGACAGGATCTCCCGGTCGAGTCCGGCCTGGCGCATCGCTTCGGGGATCGTATAGATTGACTTGCGATCGTGCATCGAAAACACGCGGCGCTGCGGGACGTTCGAGAACATCGCGATCTTCTCAATGGCGGCCGTCGCCACCGGGCTGTGGGCGCGGCAGGCGATAATGTGCGGTTGAATGCCGGCCTCCATCAGTTTCTTGAGACCCAACTGTGCCGCCTTCGACTTCTGCTCGCCCAGTGCGTGAGGTTCGATGATGTAGGTCAATGCCACGAAGCAGACGCTCTGCTCGCCCTCCTCGAACGCCAACTCGCGCATCGCCTCGATGTAGAACCCGTTTTCATAGTCGCCGGCCGTTCCGCCCACCTCGACGAACACGACGTCGGCGTTCTGTTTCATCGCCAGGCTTCGCAGCAGGAATTTCACCTCACCGGTCACGTGTGGGATCATCTGCACGTCCCGGCCCAGATACCCGCCGTGTCGTTCCCGGTTGAGCACGCACGAGAATATCTGGCCGCTGGTCACGAAATTATCGGCCGTCAGGTCCTGGCCGAGCATCCGCTCGTAGGTGCCCAGGTCCATGTCCGTTTCCTTGCCGTCGTCCAGGACGAACACCTCGCCGTGGCGGTAGGGGTTAAGCGTTCCCGAGTCGATGTTGAGATAGCCTTCCATCTTGATGGGGGCTACGCGCAATCCCTTGTCTTTTAATAGTTTAGCCAAGCTGGAAGAGAAAATGCCCTTGCCCAGGCCGCTCATCACCGTACCGAAGACGGCGACATATTTGTGCCTTCCCGGGAGATAGCCGTCCGGCGTCGGGTTGAAAAACTCCGACTCCGCAGAGCTTTGCCCCGCGTTACTGAGCATCTGCTGGGTATCGTCGCCTGGTTCAGCCTGACTTTCTGAGGTGGGCATGGCCTACCGTACCGCGCCGGGGCGATTCGATCAAGGCAGTTCGTCGGGACGCAGGGGACGCAATCGGCTTGCGCTGCAAAACGGAAACGATAACAGGCAGGGCGCTATTCGCGGTAACGCTGCACGAATTCTTCGTACTGCTGTGGCGTATCGATGCCGTGGTGAAGGACCCGGGCCTGGAGCACGGCGATCGGGTGGCCGTGCTCCAGGGCACGCAACTGTTCGAGTTTTTCGGCTTCCTCCAGCGGCGTTGGCGGCAACGTGACATATTTCAGCAGGAAATCACGGCGGTAGGCATATAACCCAACGTGCTTGAGATAATCCCTGGTGCTTGATCTTGAGCCTGGAATATCACGGTGGTACGGGATCAGGCTGCGCGAAAAATACAGCGCCCTGCTTCGCCGATCGACGGCGACCTTGACGATGTTCGGATCGGTCGGGTCTTCATCCTCGGCAAACGGGCTGGCGAGTGTCGCCATCGGCGCATCGGCATCGGTGCGCAGTACGGCGATTAGATCGTCGATCAAGCGTGGCTCGATCTCCGGTTCGTCGCCCTGGACGTTGACAATGATGTCGCAAGCCTCAAGCCCCTCGATTGCCTCGGCAATGCGGCTGGTGCCATTGGGATGGTCCTTGCGGGTCATGACCGCTCGTGCGCCGAAGCCGACGACGGCGTCGAATATGCGGCGATCATCGGTGGCGACCAGGATGTCGTCGATTGATTCAGTATGGCGAACCGCTTCAACCACGTGCCGGATCAGCGGTTTACCCGTTTTGCCGGCCAGTGGTTTGCCAGGGAATCGCGTCGACCCGAATCTCGCGGGGATGATCGCGATGACCGACCCGTTTTTGACGTCCGTCGTCTTCAATCTTGGTTTTTGTCTGGTTTCAGTTTCGCAACGAGTTTCTTGAGCTGGTCCATGCAGTCGCGGATGTTTCTAAAGGTGATATCGGCCTGGAGGATCCTGGAGGCGATCTTCTGCGCCTCGGATGCGTGCTCGACCGAGTTATTTTCAACGGCGTACCTCTCAAGCGCCTCCATGAGCAGGTAGTGCAACTCCTTGCCGCGTGCGTCGGTGTCGTTGGCGTGCGCCTCGATGCCGTTGCGCAGCGACTCGATCGCCTCGTCAACCCAGTCCCGTTGCAGGTAACAGCGGCCGAGATACATCAGCGACACGGACTGATGCTTCGGGTCACCCTGCGACCTCTGAAACTCGCCGATCGCTTCATCGTACTGCTTGAGCCGAAAATACCGCAGACCCAGCTGATAGCGTATGCTCATGTCCGTCGGGTAATTTTTCGCGCGGTCAAGATACTCCTCAAGTTCAGCCCGGACGACTTCGACCGCCATTTTCTGATACACCCGCTTGGCCTGGGCGTTGTCGCGGTCGGCCTCGTACGCCTTGCGGGCGACGGACAACCTTCGCTGCATCTGGTTCATCCGAATGTTGCCGAGTTGCACCTTGTATTTGTACTGGTTCGCTTGCTTCCAGGACCGTTCCAGCAGCGCCATCGCCTCGTTTTCGTCGTCCTCGTTGCCTGTTTCGGACAGGATGGCGACGAACTTGTTGAGCCCATCAAGGTCGTCGGGGTTTTCCTCGTATTCATGGCGCCTGCGATCGAGAATAGTCTGGGTCGTGGATTCCGTGCGGACAATGGCGTTATCTTCCTGCTGTTGCTGTTGCTGCTGCGCGTTGATGATGTTGGCGCGAAAATCGCCTTCCTTGCCCTCGCCGTAATTACCCTCGGCCATCGTCAATTCCGTCTCGAGATCCCGCAGTTGTAGCTGCACATCCTCATCCTGTGGGTTGACTGCAAGCGCCATCTGGCACGCCTCGACCGCCTTGTCGAACGCCGGAATCCGATGAAACAGCTCACACAGTCGCAGCAGCAGTTTCTTGTCCGGCGGCTGTTTGGTTTTCTCCATGTCAAGTGCAATGCTGCCGGCCCAGTAGGCGACCTCGCCGAGGTGCAACTGCTTCTCCTCCGTACGGGCCTCGATAGCATATTGCATCATGTCGATGGCGAAAGTGCTTTTGATCGTGTCCTTCGACCAGATCAACTCGGCTTGCAGCATCTTGTCGAGCTGGGTATTGCCCCGCGCCATGCGTTCCTTGAACGAGGCGGGCTTGCCTTTGGCAACCTTGCGCCGCTTGGCGACTTCGCGCAGCTCCTCGTGGCGGCTTACGTTGTCCGGGTCGTGCCGCAGGCCGTTTATGTAACAATCGATGGCGTAGTCGTAGTTGCGCGACTCGGCGGTGGTCTGGGCGTGGCGGTAAAACGAGGCGGCCTTGTCCAGGTCGCGTTTGAGCGGCTCGACGGATCTCGCCGTTGCCTTTTTCAACTTGGAAAAGAAATCCAGCGCCAAGGCTTGCTCCGGTTAGGGGTTGGATAGCCCGGCACCGGTCGGCCGGAGGGGGGCTCAAAAATCGCAATTTATTATAGGCGCAGCGGTTGTCAAGTGTTCAGGGCGGACCCGACCCCGGCGGGTTGCCCAATATTGTGTCACCGTCTATGGTCTGTGCCGATCGGAGGTTTCGCCATGATTACCGTGGGCATGAATTATCAGGTGCTGTCGGGCAAAGAGGGGGCCTTCGAGGCGATGTTCGCCAAGGTGATCGAGGTGATGGGCCAGATGCCCGGCCACAGTCGCTCGAGCCTGTACACCGAGGTGTCGTCGCCGCAAAACTACCTGATCATCTCCGACTGGAACGATCGCGATGCGTTCGACGCCTTTATCCAGTCTGACCAGTTCCGCAAGGTGGCGGACTGGGGCAAGCAGCAGATTCTGGCTGGGCGACCGACGCATGAATACTACGAAAAGTGAGAAGCGGACGGTGACGCGAGTCGCAATTCACGGTGCCGCGGGGCGCATGGGGCTGCGCCTGGTGGCGCTGTGCTGCGCTGACGATGCCTTGGAATTGGCGGCGGCGATTGATCAGCCGGGCCATGCGTCGTCGGGTAAGGATGCCGGCACGCTGGCCGGTATTGAGCCATGCGGCGTCAGGTTATCTGATCGACTGGACAGTCAGGTGGACGTGTTGATTGATTTCAGCGTGCCGGCAGCGTGCCGGGCGGCGATCGGGCAATGCATTGAAACCGGTTCCAACGTGGTCATTGGTACGACCGGGCTGACCGAGGATGATCACCGCGCCATCGACGAGGTGGCGGCTACGGTCGCTGTCATGCAGGCGCCTAACATGAGTTTGGGCGTCAACGTGTTGTTCGCCCTGGCCGCACGCGTGGCCCAGCAACTCGGCGACGATTACGACATTGAAATCGTCGAGACCCATCACCGGTTCAAGAAGGACGCGCCCTCCGGCACGGCTTTGGGCCTGGCCGAGGCGATCTGCACCGCCACGGGCAAAAACATCGGCCAAGCGCTTGTCCATGGACGTCACGGCGATGACGTGCCCCGTCAACGAGGCCAGATTGGTGTCCATGCGCTGCGCAGCGGTGACGTAGTGGGCCGCCACACCGCCAGCTTCGCAACACTCGGTGAGCAATTGGAACTGACGCACATCGCCTCAACCCGCGATGTGTTCGCCCATGGCGCGATACGCGCCGCCAAGTGGCTGGTCGGTAAACCGCCCGGCCGGTACGGCATGGCCGATGTGTTGGGGCTGTAGAAGTGATCCGGTGAGCATGGCTGTACCGGCGCTTGCGTGAGGGCAAACGTTCGTTGTGGGCCAGGTGGTGCCTTGCACTAATCCGGCCGGCTGATTCCTATTGATTTTGTCGCAAGACGGACTGACATTGAATCCTGAAGTGGTGTTTTCTATGATCGTTTCTTTCGCATAACAAGGAATCGTTCTCATGGCCAAGTTACAATCGCTTGAGTTGTCGGCTCAGGAACCGGCGGAGATCGTGCGGCGGGGGTTCCCGTTGACCGTGGGTGTGCCGTTTGCCCCGGGCGTGCTCGGGGTCGATGACCCGGTGGGCATCGAGGACGAGTCAGGCAATGCCCTTGCCCTTCAGACGCACGTGCTCGAGAAGCACGACGACGGTTCGGTCCGCTGGCTGCTGCTGGACTACCAGGCGGACTTCGAGCCGCTGAGCGTATCGCGTCAGACGCTTCGGCTGGGCAGCAATGGGGCCGCTGCTCCACCACAGTGCATCGAAACGAAAAAGGGGGACGACACGCTGACCATCGACAACGGTGTCTTGACGCTGGAGGTGGATACCGCCCGCTGCCGTCCGCTGACGCGTGTGTCGCGCGGTGGTGAGGTCGTCAGTGACGGCGGGCTCGAGTTCACCATCACGAATGATAAAGACAATAAATACTCGGCCCACCACGACGCCGACGCCGAGTTCGAGATCGAGTACGACGGGCCGTTGCGCCTGGCGATGCACTGGCGGGGCCTGCACAAGAGCGAGAAGGGCAAGGGCCATTTCGATTTTGATGTACGCATGACGGTGTACGCCGGCCAGCCGTACGTGCGTATCGATCACGTGTTCGCCAACAAGCTGGACGATCCCGAGACCCGGGTTAAACAGATCGTGGCCCACCTGCCGATCAGCGTGGGCGGCGCACCGTCGTATGCCGCGTCGACCCTGCTTCGAGAGCGCCAGCAGGCTGACTCGTCCGAGCCTATCCGGCTGAGCATGTACAAGCTGACTGGTCATCAGATCACGACGCAATCAGGCGATGTGCTCGCCGAGTCCGGCCAGCACGCCTTTATGGGCTGGGCGGATGTCAGCGGCGAGGCCCGGGGCGTGATGCTGGCGGGCAAGAACTTCTGGCAGAATTACCCGAAGGCAATCGCGGTGGCCGCCGATGGAATCGACTGCCACCTGATCCCTGATTGCGGCAAGGATTCGCACCATTTTCCCGTACCACGCGGCATGGCGAAAACACACACGTTCTTCGTCCACTTCCACCTTGGCAAGCAGGAGCAGACGCCGCGGTACAACATGGCGGTGGCTTTGCAGCGCTGGCCCATGCCCGCCGCGTCCAGCGAGTATTACCCCACCAGCGGTGAAATCTGGGATTTCATCCCGTACTTTCCGAAGAAGTACCCCCGGCTTGAGGTCGCCCTGCGTCGGTTTTTCCAGCCCGACAACCCGATTTGGCCGGTGCTCAAGGACCCGCCCAACACCCGCGCCTACGGGCTCAAGCACTACGGCGACTTTGTCAGTCCAACCGATGACCAGGATTTTTCAGAGCACGGCCCGGATCCTGATGCGGCCGGCACCTACTATCTCAACAACGAATACGATACGCCGCACGTGCTGGCGATGCTGTTTCTGCGCGCCCACGAGATTGTCAAGTGGTGGGGAGCCGAAGCGCACGCGTTGCACATGATGGACGTGGACATGAACCACTATCCCAAGGCGCACCCGAGCA
>CAUYYV010000066.1:0-12770 GCA_963577075.1 Phycisphaerae bacterium | reverse complement strand
GAACTGGCCCGCCGACACGAATCCGCGTGTTGGCGCAAGCTGTTTCAAGTCCTGTTGATCACCAGCGGCGTGCTGGTCGCCATCGCCGGCTACTTCGGAGCCGTGCTCGTCCATGGCGCCGACCATTTGGCGTGGTAGCTACCACAGACTGCCCAAGCCGAAAATCAGGTGATGCTGGATGCCTTGATTTCTGATCGGTCTCCCGTTCCCGCGTTGTCCCGGGGGGCGATTGACCTACCGTGCGCCATGCGTTAATGTCAGACTTTACCCCTCGGCGTAAAGAACGCATGGGCTACGAGAAAAAAGAAAAGTGCGGAGTCTTTGGTGTCTGGGGCTCGGCGGAAAGCACTCGACTGGCGTACATGGCGCTGTATGCGCAGCAGCACCGGGGGCAGGAGTCGGCCGGCATCGCCTTCAGCGATGGTAAGCAGATCGATGCCTATGTCGGCATGGGTTTGGTGTCCGAGGTGTTCTCGGAGTCGATCCTCGAAAAGCTCGAAGGCATCGGCGCGATCGGGCACAACCGCTACTCAACCACCGGATCGAGCAAGCGCAGCAACGCCCAGCCGTTGCTCGAAGAATACGGCGGTGGGATTCAGGTAGCCGTGGCTCATAACGGCAACCTGATCAATGCCGACCTGCTACGCGGCGACTACGAGAAGCGCGGCCACATCTTTCACACCTCCACCGACACGGAGATCATCATCCACCTGCTGGCAGCACATCACCTGACCTACAGCGATCCGCTGGCAGAGACGCTTGAGCACCTACAGGGCGCCTACAGCCTGGTGTTCCTGTTCCACGACAGGATCGAGGCGATACGTGACCCGTGGGGCTGGCGACCCCTGGTATTGGGCAGGATGAGCGACGGCTGCTGGTGCGTCGCCAGCGAGACGGTGGCGCTCGACACGATCGGCGCGACGTTTGAGCGTGAGGTCGAACCGGGCGAGATCGTCACGCTCAATAACAATGGACTCAGCTCACGCCGATTCGCCGAGGTGCAGACGCCGGCGCACTGCATTTTCGAGCACGTTTATTTCGCTAACCCCAGTTCGAACATGTTCGGTGATACGGTACAGATCGTGCGTGAGAAATTGGGTGAGACGCTTGCCGTCGAGGCGCCGGTGGACGGCGACTACGTTATCCCGATGCCCGACTCCGGTCGGTCCGCGGCACTCGGTTACGCGCGTGGCAGCGGCATCCCGTTTCGCGAGGGGATCGTGCCCAATCGCTACGTCGGCCGAACGTTCATCCAGCCGACCCAGGCGATGCGCAACATGTCCGTGCAACTCAAGCTCAACGTTGTCTCGGAAGTGGTCAAGGGCAAACGCATCATTGTCATCGACGACTCGATCGTGCGCGGGACGACCATGGCGGGCAAGATGGATCAGCTTCGTCGTGCCGGCGCTTGCGAGATCCACCTGCGCATCAGTTGCCCGCCCATTCGTCACCCGTGTTTCTTCGGCATCGACTTCCCCGATCGCAAGGAATTGATCGCGGCGCACAACAGCGTTGACCAGATCGCCAAGATCGTTGGCGTTGACAGCCTCCACTACCTGTCACTCGAGGGGATGCTCAGTTGTGTCACCCGCCCTGCGGATCATTATTGCACCGCTTGTTACAGCGGTCAGTATCGCCTTGACGTCACCCACCCGGTGAGCAAACTCGGGCTTGAGCGGCACCAACTCAAGATGTTTTCGTAGCAATCTTATCACTGCCCGGTTTGGTCGCGGTGCGCGACCGCACTACTTGACCGCATCCACCTCAGTCTTGTCAACCAGATCGGCGAGCAGGGCATCTTGCGTCTTCTTGTCGATGCTGTAATAGGCCTTTTTCGCCGTTGCGTAGACAGCGTTGACTTCAGGAGCGACCACGATGCCATGCGTCACGTCGCCTTTTAACTCAATCTCGATCTTCGTGGCGGGTTGGGCGGGTTCAAATTGCAACTGTTCCAGGTGCCGTTGAATGCGCAGGCCCGCCAGCGTATCGAACAAACCGGCCGCCGCGGCCTGATCGATCAGTTGTTCGTCATCGCTTGCGAATTGATCATTGTCATCCTTGCTGACCGTGATCGAGCGGTTGCCCCTGGTGACGGTAACTTTGACAATCTCATCGGCCTTGAACTCAAGCACGGTGCGGTAACGATATTCGGCGTCGAGTGATTCGATCAGTTTCTCGCTGACCTCGAAGACATCGGGGCCGTAGTAAGGTGGTTCATCGCTGATAATCTCACGAGCGATTCGAGACGCCGGATCCACCGCGTATTGGATCGATTTGCCGTCGGTGAAGCCGAACTGTATGGAATAAGGGTTCTTCATGTCGCCGGCGGTTTTGTACCAACGTGTCGTGTTCAGCGGGAGAAGTTGGGTGATAAGGTTCTCAAGGGCCTGCGACTCAAGCCTGTTGTGGCCGAGCAATTTCCATCGGCATGGCTGTGGTGTTGGTTCATGGCCATCAACATCGTTCGATGCTTGCTCGTCCGAGACACAAGAGAATTGGTACATGAAGCCATCGGGCCGTTTGATCGTCAACGCCGTCAGGTTGCTTGGCGACCGGTCCAGCACGATACGGTCGCGAAATGCCAGCACCGGTTCGAAGACGATCCTCAAATCGTCGGCCGGTACGAGGTAACCGGTCTTCTCGTGGTTACGCAGTACGAGTCGTTGGCCCGAATCGTCGACGCCATAGATTCGCAGCACGTCCGGCTCGCTGCGATTGATGCCGACGACTGAAACGATCGCGGCGGGCTCATCTGCTGGATACGCATCGGGCCGGTAGGCTTCGGCTTTGGCGGCGATGATCGCATCGGTGAGCCTGCCGCTCTCGATGTTGTTCGCGTCGAACCCCGGCCCGGGCTTGGCAAACGACCACGTGCCGAGGCCATGCGTGTAGAGCAGCTTGAATACGTCGCCGCCGCTGCGATTAAGGGTGATTTCACGCATGTCTTTGCGCGCCACCGTGGTAATGCGTGCGTCGCGAAAGTCGTCCGGTTGCTTATCGAAATTCTCCTTGTCGCTCTTGCTGATGGCGAACACGACCGTGCTGGCGTCCGGCGTGTCGCTCCAGGTGGCGAAGTATTTCTCCTGCTTGAAATCCGAGGCGCCGATGCGCAGCACGTGCATTTGCGTCGGCGCGACCACCGGGTCGTCCGTGGATTGCTTGCCGTCTTTTGGATCTGAAGCCACGGGCTGCGACAACTCGATCGCCACCACCGTCTGCGGGGCATCGAGGCCGTACATGGAAAGCGCCGACGGATCGTCCGACTTGAAGCCGTCAATATAAATGGCATCGACGTGGCCGATCAGGTCCTTCACGGCATTGGTATCCACGCGGCCGCTGTGGGGCGATTCCAAGATCCAACCGCTGTCCGATCGGACCATGTCGATCCTTTGCCCATCGCGTTTGAGGCTGATGCGACGCACCTTGCCTGCCTCGGGCGCATCGAGTTGTGTCTTGCGCAGCGAACTTATTTTCTTGTCGAGAATCTGCTTATGAAGCGAGTCGTCGACGACATAGACATGCGGATCGTCATCGATCATCACATAGGCCCGTCCGCCCAGCAGTTTCTTGCCAAGTTTGATCGTTTGTGATGAAAGCCCCGTCTCCTTGCCAAACCCGAATGTCACAACGGCGCGTGGCGGATCGAGTTGTGCCGCCTCGAGGCTCGACAACTCCACGCCACCGGTTTGGTAGCGCTCGATGTAACGCAGTTCCGCCGCAGTGTCACTCATCCGATCGACCGGCCAGCCGTTGAGCGCAAATCGCACGGGACCGGTCTGCCACCAGCCCGTGCCTGACTTGGACAACTCGATGGGGTCACCGTCAGAGGTGATGATGATTGATGCCGTCGCGTCAGCGTCAAACCGGGTCTCGTCAAAAATCGCCGTGCCGAGATCGGACGCGTCGTCGCCATCTAGGCCGGGAACCTCGATGCCCCGCCGCTCCATCAGGTAGTAAGCCATGCTCGCGATAACCAGCAGCATCAGCAACATGACGGTCGTCTTGAAGTTCATGGAAGTCCTGCCTGCTTAACTGCTGCGCCTCACCAACCAGACGGTCATGCCCGCAAAAAAGGTGGTCAGCACCATCGCGGTCGGCAGCCACCAGCGAATAACGGTGAGGCTCGTCGCACTGATGTCGTCGAGGCGGCGGATGTCCTGGCTACGCGGGGTGCGTGCGATGATCTGCTCAAGACCCGCCAGCCAGCAGACGCTGTTGACGAACAACTCGGCATTGGCTGGATACCGCGTGCCGATTACGACCCTGCCGCCCTGCATCTGAAGCGACCCGGCCGCGGTGACGTCGTCCGAGGCCCACACCGCATCAGTTACGACGATCAAGCGCGCCGCGTCTCGCTGCGCGGCAACCGCTAGGGTGAAAGTGGTCGCGGCCTTGGTCTCGTCGAACAGGTTCTCGTAGGGATCGGGGCCGTAATCGGTTTCCGCCCAGATCCGGTCTCCACGGATCTGGGCCAGCACCCAATGCTCAAGGCTTTTGCCTTCGGTGGCGCCCAATACAAGCGGGCTGGCAAAAGCGAACACACCCGGCATGCGCCCCAATGCTTCGGTGACGGACAGATGGTTGGGCCAGTCAACCACCTTGAACTCGTTGATGCCCAGGGATCGCCCGCGAAACATAATTTCTCGAAGCAACAGCCGGTCCACCTGGGGCGTGATATCCCACTGCCCGACGAGTTCGACCATCGGATTGGCGCCGCCGAATCCCGCGCTGCGATCCGGCGCGAAACTGATCAACGCGGCCTGGCCCTTGCCGAGTTGTTCGCGTACGACGTCGGCGACTTTTTGCGAAGCGTCGCCCGATGCGGGGCCGCCGGACATGGCCGATGAGCCGGACAGCGGCGTGACAACCCACACGACCCGCTGCCCGTCGGCGGGCTGGGGTGGCGGTTGCGGCGGCGCCATCCGGCCATCGGGCCCCCGGCTGGCGGTTGGCAGCCACGGGCGCACCTCGAAGTTCATATTCTCCAGCCGTTGCACGACGTGGCGATACGTGCCCCGCGGACCCAACGCGGGTCGGCGGGGATCGTCCGAGACAAACACGATCATCGGCTTCTGGTCAAGTTCCATGCTGATCAGGGCGCCGGTGATCTTCTCTTCGCCGAGAAACGTTGGGTTCAGCGTGCGGCCTTCCTCCCGGGCACGCCGCAACTCGCTGGCGTTCGGTTGGGGGAACATGTCACTCACGGCGATCACCTGCACCTCATCTTCACCCATGATGGCGACCGAGTCCTGCTGATCTAACTGGTTACGCAGTTTTTCGTAGTCTGCGGCGTCAGGCAGATTGTTTAATGCGTCGATCGTTGCGGCGATCGAGCTGCGCAACTGCTTGCACATTGTGGTCAGCGACAACAGCTTGTCCTTGACTGCCGAGGAGATATCGTCGGCATCAACGAACGGCCGATACCTCACCGTCATCTGCGAAAGTCCCCCGTCAAGTTCCGTCATCGCCTTGGCGAGCGCGGCGGATATACGCCTAAGATCGGCAATAGGGTCCTGCAGCTGTGCCGGTATCTTTTCGATCAATGGTGAGCAATCGAAAAGCCACTGCTGAAAGAATTGATCTACACCAGCGATAAGTTCAGACAGACGCGGGTTCGATGTGCCAGCGGTCTTCGATAGATCGCGGACGTTATTGACCTGTTGCGAAACGGTCGGTTCGATCTCGACGAGCACCCGGTGGGCGCGCTCGATCGCGGTGCGGATCGGCTCGAGATGACTGTCGTATCGCTCAGCGATTGTCTTGAAGAATCTGTCGGTTTGCTCGCTCGCCGGGTTCAGGTGTTCGACAGTAACGCTGCCGGAATAATGTCCGTACTCGTCGATCAGATCGCGGGCATTGTCATACTCGGCAATGCCCGTCGACATGAGCGAGACGATGCTGTAGTCGTGCTCAAGCCCGCGCAGCAGCTTGTGCGTCTGCTCGGAAAGGCTGTAGCGACGCGATTCAGTCACGTCGAGTCGGATACGCTTGAGGTATTTTACCGTGATGAGGTTGAACACCACGACGATCGCCAGGGAGGCCACAATCGCCACGACGACGTTGAGTCCGTACTTGATCCGCCGCGCCGTCTGCGTGTCCTCGGTCGCAGTCGTGCTTGCCTTGGTCTTGTGTGTCACCGCCATCGTCGGCTTTCCAGTATTTTGACGGCCATGAACAGAAACACGGCAATCCCGCTGATGAAATAGATGATGTTATTCAGCGCCACCACGCCCTTGTTGAAATCCTCGAACCGTTCGTGAACGTTCATGTAATCCAGTGCCATGCGGAGGTTGCGCCACAGTGCATCGGCCTGGGACAGGAAGTACAGGGCAATCGTCAGAAGGCAAATGATGAACACCGCCACGAGAAACGCAATGACCTGGTTCTGCGTAATCGTCGATGCAAAGACGCCGATGGCCAGGTAGAGACCGCCGACCAGCAGCATGCCGAGCAGGCCGCTGAGAATCGGGCCCCAGTCCGGCGAGCCGTACAACTCCAGCACCAGCCACATTATCACCACCGGTATCATCATGGTGGCAAGGAAAGCCAGCGATCCGAGCCACTTGCCAAGGATGACCTGCGTGTCGCTCAGGGGGGCGGTCATGAGCAGTTCGATCGCGCCTGAGCGAAACTCCTCGCTGATCACGCGCATGCTGATCGCGGGCACGACGAAAATCATCAACCAGAGGATCCCGGTAAACGGCCCGCGCAGCTCCGCCCGCGCTCCGGGCGAAAAATGTATGGTGAAGATCAACGATGTGCCCAGCGCAAACAAGCCGATTACGAGATACGCGATCGGGGAACAGAACAAGCTCGTCAGCTCCCGCTTGGCGATGATCAGTGTCAGTTTCATGCGGTCTTCTATTGCGCTTATTCGTCCAACTCACGGAAAAGCTGTAGGTAGTAATCCTCGAGGTTGACCTCGCGGCGTTTGATCTCGCGGACGCGCCAGCCCTGGGCGGTGACGGCGGCGAGGATTGGTTCGCGTACGTCGGCGCCATTGGCGGGAACGACGGTTGCATGGCACCAGCCGTCGTGCGGCGTGGTCTCGATCTGGCGTATACCTTCGATCTTGGCAAGTTCAGTCTTGAGCACGCCGGAATTGGCCATGACCACGACGGTGATGCGGGCATCGCCGCGGGCGCGGGCGCACAACTCGTCTGTCGTGCCGTCGGCGACCAGCCGACCCTTGCGGATTATCATGATCCGGTCCGCCACGCGCTCGATCTCGGTCAGCGTGTGGCTGGAAAGCAAGATGGTGTGGTCTTGGCGCAGCTCTTCGAGCAGGTGACGGATTTGCACGATCTGGAGCGGGTCGAGACCGGAGGTCGGTTCATCGAGGATGATGACCGGCGGATCGTGCAGAAGCGCCTGCACCATGCCGACACGCTGGCGGTTACCCTTGGACAGATGGCCAATCACTCGGCGTCGCACTTGGTCGAGCCCGCAACGGGCGCAAAGTTCGTCGATGCGACGCACGCGGTCGGTTCGGTTCATGCCGTGCAACTTGCCGCGGAAGTGCAGATATTCGTCGATGCGCATCTCGGGGTAGAGCGGGCTGGCCTCGGGCATGTACCCGATGCGCGAACGGGCGGCCCGCGACTCGGTCAGCACGTTGAAGTTGGCGACGACCGCGCGGCCGCTGGTCGGTGGCATGTACCCGGTCACGATGCGCAGCGTGGTGGTCTTGCCGGCGCCGTTGGGCCCGAGAAATCCAACGATCTGCCCGGGTGGGATCTGAAACGAGAGCCGGTCGACAGCCAGTGTCGGCCCATACCATTTGACCAGATTATGTGTTTCAATCATCGAGCGTTGCCCGGTAAGTTTTCCCTGGTGTCCCCTGACCACGAACTGCCTGCAGCTATAACTCTAGTGGTTTAACTTGCGTGGCAGTGTTAGTCAAGGGGTGCTCGCCAAGTTCCGATAAAGCGAGGACGATTTCATGGAGGGGGTATTCTCCCCGACGCCGTGGCTTGTTACGTCCGGCCCCGAGGCGTGTCACCCCCGGTTCGCAACTGTCTGATCGCCGCCATGAAGGTCGGACCGTATTGCTTGAGTTTGTGCTGGCCCACGCCGGTGATGGTGAGAAACTGTTCGTCGGTCTGCGGACAGGTCTGGACCATGTGTCGCAGCGACGCATCGGAGAAGATGACGTAGGGCGGCACCTGTTGTTGTTCGGCCAGTTGACGCCGCAGCGTGCGCAACTGCTCGAACATCGCGGCATCGACCGGACCGTCCGACTCGGCGGTGGCGCGCCGCGGCTTTTTCCTCCGAGGCTCGACTCGTGGCACGACCATCTCGGCCCTCGCCTCGCCTCGCAACAGGGGCATGCTGGCCTCGGTCAGATGCGCAGTGGGATATTCATCGCCGCTGACCGCCAACTGCTCACTTTGTATCAATGTGTCAGCGAGTCGCCGCCAATAGGGTTTGGATTGCGCGCCGCCGAGGCCGAACACGCTCAGTTGGTCGTGACGGTTGTGGTTGATCCGCTCATCGCCCGAACCACGCAGCACGTCGATGACATATCCGAGCCCAAAGCGCTGCCCGGTGCGCGCCACGGCGCTGAGCAACTTGCGCCCGTCCTCGGTGGCATCGATCATCGTGGGTGGATGTTTACAGTTGTCGCAATGGCCGCAGTCACCGTCGTGCGCTTCTCCGAAGTAGGCCAGCAGGGGTCGCGTGCGGCAGCAGGTTGCATAGGCGAAGTCGATCATCTTCTGAAGCTGGCGGTACGCGTGCTCCCGTTCGCGCTCGTCCGGTTTTTCCTCGATGAATCTTTCAATCTTGGCGCGGTCGGCGTGCGAGAAAAAGAGGATGCAGTCGGCGGGCAGCCCGTCGCGTCCGGCGCGGCCTGTCTCCTGGTAATAAGCCTCGAGATTGCGGGGCACGGTGGTGTGCATCACGAAGCGGACGTCGGGCTTGTTGATGCCCATGCCGAACGCGATGGTGGCAGTGATCACGCGTAAGCTGCCATACACGAACTCGTGCTGGTGGCGGCAGCGTGTTTCGCTGTCGAGCCCGGCGTGATAGGGCAGGGCGGCGATGTGCTTGGCTGCGAGTTTCTGTGCCATCTGCTCGGTGGCCGCGCGGCTGTGACAGTAGATGATGCCCTCGGCAGTGGCGTTTTCGCTCAGGTACTTGAAGATCTGGTCGAACACGCGTTGCTTGGGGCGGACATCGTAAAACAGGTTTTGTCGTTCGAAGCCGGTGCGGTGGATGCCCGGGTTGCGCAGGTGCAGTTGTGCGACGATGTCGTCGGCGACGCGTGGCGTGGCGGTGGCGGTCAGGGCAAGGATCGGTACCTGTAAGAACTGGCTGCGCAGGCTGCCGAGCATCCGGTACTCGGGTCGAAAGTCATGGCCCCATTCGCTGATGCAGTGCGCTTCGTCAATTGCCAGCAGCGACAGCCGGATGCGTTGCAACAGCGATTGACCGGCCGGGCTCATCAGCCGCTCGGGTGCCATGTAGATCAGATCGAATTGGCCCGTGACGGCCTGCGCCTCGCGCTCGATTAGCTGGCGTGAATTGATCGAGGAATTAAGAAACGTTGCGCAGATGCCGTTGGTCTCGAGCGCCTTGACCTGGTCCTGCATCAGTGCGATCAACGGTGAGACGACCACCGTCACGCCCGGCAGCACCAGCGCAGGCAATTGGTAGCAAAGTGACTTGCCCCCGCCTGTGGGCATGAGCACAAAGCCATCGTGGCCGGCCAGCGTCTCGGTGATGATCCGACGCTGCATCAAGCGAAAGCTGTTGTGCCCAAAGTGGCGTTTGAGCAACGCGTCGAGGTCGGCGGTTTGCTCGGTGTGGACTGTGGTAGCGAGATTGGCGTTCAGTTGATCCGATCCCTGTTTGTCAACACGGTATCCCATCACGATGACACATACCAACGGTGGACCGTCCGCGGGTGGAAAACCTCGCCAAAACCTTGTCGATGATCGAGGTGTGTGCTACACTGACAGCCTCGGCCCAGCCACCCCTAACGGCGGCGCCGATTGTCCCGAGAAAAAGCTATGCGTCTGACCGATATTCTGCGAACTGATTGCGTCAAGATTCCGCTGGTGGCGACCGACAAGCAGGCTGCGATATACGAACTGGTCGACCTATTGGCCGACGGGGAGGGTCTCGATGGTCACGACGAACTGCGCGAGGCGGTGTGGAAGCGAGAGCAGACGCGGACCACGGGCATCGGCCACGGCATTGCCATCCCGCATGGAAAGATATCGGGCTGTGACCGGCTTTGCATGGCCGTCGGTAAGGCAGACCCGCCCATCGAGTTCGGGGCGATCGACGACAAGCCGGTCGAGTTGATTTTTCTGCTGGCCAGTCCGGCCGATCAGACAGGCCCGCATATCCAGGCCCTGGCGCAGATCAGCCGAATCCTCACCGACGGCGAATTCCGCATCGCGATGCGTGCTGCCGAGTCAGCCGAGCAAGTCTACGCGTTGATCGCCGACGAGGAAGCCAAGGCACCTGTGTGAGCAGGGTAAATCGCTGTTAGAACCATCCTTCGTCTCTACCCACTGGGGCGGCCAGCGACTGATTATGAATCACAAGACCGTACGTCGGCGGCGTTGTAGCGCGACATGGCCTGCTCGATGCCGGTACTGATCCAGCACTCGATGGCATCGCAGGCGGTCTCGACCACGCTTCGCACGATATCGAGTTGATCGGTGGTGAATCGGCCGAGCACGTAATCCGTCTGCGTCATGCCGCTGGGTGCCGGCGTGTCGATGCCGATGCGCAGGCGGGGGTAATCGTCGCCGCCGAGTGCCCGCTCGACATCGATCATCCCGTTGTGCCCGCCGGCGCTGCCGGCGTTGCGCAACCGAACCCGGCCGCACGGCAGGGACATGTCGTCGACGACGATCAGCAATTCGTTGGCGGGATCGATCTTGTAGAACGCGACCGCTTCTCCCACGGCCAGTCCCGATCGGTTCATATACGTCTGCGGCCACAGCAGCACGCACTTCTCGCCGCACACCGGTCCCTCACACATGGTCGACCGAAATCGCGTGCGGCCGCCGAAAATGTCGTGCCGGCCGATGAGCCGATCCACGACCATGAACCCCGCGTTGTGGCGGGTCAACGCGTATTGCGAACCGGGATTGCCGAGGCCAACAATGAGCTTCATGCGGATTGGTGGTTGGTAATTAGTGATTAGCAAGACCGGCGCGGCGCATCGATATTTCAGGTCACCAACCACAAATCACCAGGCCCCTACTCCTTCTTCGCTTTCGCTTCCGCTTCTACTTCGCCTTGCTCTTCCTTGCGTGCGGAGATGATTTCCGGTTCGGCCGATTCCGCCTCGAGTTCTTCGCTGGCCTCTGGTTCCTCTTCGGCAACGACAGCCACGATCGTGATCGAGGCGAGCACCGTCTTGGGCGACAGCGTACAGGTCACGCCCTCGGGAATCTCAACGTCTGCAACGATTAACGGCTTGCCCACTTCCAACTCGCTGATGTCGGCGTGAACGCTCTGGGGAATGTTGCCCGCCTCGCACTCGACAGGGATCGTGGTGTACGGGTGCTCAAGCATGGCGCCAGTTTCCTTGAGCCCCACCGCCTCGCCGTGCAATTCCAGCATGACGTCTGTGGTGACGCGTTCTTTCAGATCGACGCGAGCCAGGTCTACATGCACGATGTGCGTGCCCAGATAGTCCCATTGTACGGCCTTGACCAGGCACGACTCGGCGCGCGAATCGTAGACCACCTCCATCACGTGGGCCTTACGCTGCAGCAGATCGATGAACTGCCGTGCCTCGAATGACACGTGCACCGTGTCCTGCTTATGCCCGTAGATCACGCCGGGCAGTCGATGTTGCGCCCTGAGGCGCGCGGCGTAACGGGTGCCGACGCGGTCGCGCACCTCACCCTCAATTTTTGGAATCTCGTGTTTGCCCATGGCTGATACCTCCGTCTCTTCGTGGGGTGTTGTTTTGTCATGCTGGCCCGCTCGACGGGCGGGCCAGTTGTCCTACACGTTGTTGTCTTGGCGAAACAGGCTCGAAACCGATTTATTGTGGTGTATGCGGTGGATCGCTTCGCCCAGCAGCTCTGCCACGCTCAACTCGACAAGTTTCGCCTCGATGGGGCGGCAGCGGCTTCCCAACGGGATCGTGTCGCAGACGACGACCCTGTTGATCGGCGCCTCGGCCAGTCGCTCCATCGCCAGCCCGACGAGCACCGGGTGGGTGCACGCGGCGTAGACGTCGGTGGCGCCCTGTTGCATGACGAGTTTCGACGCTTCGCAGATCGTGCCGGCCGTAGTGATCATGTCGTCGAACATCAGCACCACGCGCCCCTTGACGTTGCCGATCAGGTTCGCCGAGTAGACCTCCGACCCGCTTTGCCGCCTCTTGTCCACGATCGCCAGGTCGCCGCCCAGCGTGTTGGCGTACTTGTTGGCCATCTTTACGTTGCCCGCATCCGGACTGACCAGCACGACCTCGCCAAACTGCTCGCGGATGCTCTGGAAATACTTGATCAGCACGGGTGCTGCGTGCAGGTGGTCGACGGGCAGGTCGAAAAAGCCCTGGATCTGTTCGGCGTGCATGTCCATGGCCAGCACGCGGTCAGCGCCGGCCGTGGCGATCAGGTTCGCCACCAGCTTGGCGGTGATCGGGACGCGCCCCTCGTCCTTGCGGTCTTGGCGGGCGTAGCCGAAGTAGGGCAGCACCGCGGTGATCCGTGAGGCGCTGGCGCGGCGTAGGCAGTCGATGTAAATCAGCAACTCCATCAGGTGCGCGTTGACAGGGTGATAGGTGCTCT
>CAUYYV010000065.1:0-12771 GCA_963577075.1 Phycisphaerae bacterium | reverse complement strand
GCCCGCAATGGCGAGATACACCACCTGTTCAGACGTGTGGATCAGTTAGGAATCAAGCGTGGTGTCCCCCTCGACCTTGCGATTCTGCGCACGTCCCCTTCGGACTCCAAGAAGCCGCGTTCCGACCTGCCTCTTGCCATCCTGACCGAACTCTACCGTCCGTCCCACCCTGATTCCACGGTCGCGCGCCACCTCGGTCACGGCCCGAGCAATCGCCTCGACGGCTTCGTCTAGGTCAGTACGCGTCGCGATCAGCGGCGGCGCCAACTCGATGGCCGTCCCTTGCGGCATGACCAGCACACCCAGTTCCCGCACCCGCCGCACGATCTCCACGGGGACCTCGACAGGAGCCGGCGCGCCGCCCGTCTTGCCATCCGTAAAATCGACGGCCTGCCACAGGCCCAGGCCTCGTACCTGGCCGACAATCGCAATCCCTTCCAGCGCTGCCTTGAGCGCATCCTGAAGATACGCCCCGTTCCGCCTCGCCTGCTCGATCAGTCCGTCGCGCTCACAAATCGCGATGTTGGCGTTCGCCGCCGCCGCCGCCGAGGCGTGGCCGCTGAACGTGTGCACGTGCCGAAAGATCGGCAACGAGTCGGCGATCTGCGGCCGCGTGATCACCGCCCCCATGGGGACATAACCCGCCGTCAACGCCTTGGCCATGGTCATGATGTCCGGCTCGACCCCGAAATGTTCTATTGCAAACCACGCTCCCGTGCGTCCGAAACCGGTGATCACCTCATCGATGATGAGCAACACGTCGTAGGAATCACAAATCTCGCGCACGCGCTCGAGGTAACGGCGCGGCGGAACATGCACGCCGCCGCCCTGCATGATCGGCTCCACCAGAACCGCCGCCACCATGTCGGGCCCCTCGTGCTGAATCTGCAGTTCCAGGTAGCGAGCGCAGTAATCGGCGTACTCGTCCTCTTCCATTCCCAGCGGATTATGAAAACACATAGGCCCGGGCACGAATGAGACGCCCGGGACGCCCGGCTCGGAAATGTGCCGCATGTCGTGCCAGTCCGTGACCCCCACCGCACCCATCGTCGAGCCGTGGTAGGCGTTCCAGCGCGAGATAATTTTGTAAGCCCGCGGCTTGGTCCCTCTGTGGATGTGATACTGTTTTGCCAACTTGATTGCCGCCTCCACCGCCTCCGATCCCCCGCTTACGAACATGCTCCTGGACAGCCGTCCCGGCGCCAACTCCGCCAGCTTGCAAGCCAATTGCACCGTCGCCGGGGCAAAATTGTCCACTGTGCCAACATAATGGACGGCGATCATCTGGTCATAGACCGCCTGCGCGATCTCCCTGTTGCCGTAACCCAGCGAGTTCGCCCGCGTGTGCGAACTCATCATGTCGAGAATGCACCGCCCCGACGCTTCGGTCAAACGCACACCCTCACCACGAACATAGATCGTCGGGCCATCCCTTCGGACATCCTCCACCATCGCCAATGGAAACATGCAATGCTCCAAAGCATCGCTTATCAGATCAGTCTTATCAGGCCCTGCAATATCATGCGTAGCTGACATGATCATTTTTCCTGCGCGTCATTACTAAAGACACAGTTCTATTGCCAAGCACACGAACCGTACAATCAACATGACGAAAGGGCAAGGACAATGCCATGGGTTGCTCTCGCGCAACTTCTTTTTTGCGGGTCCGTTATGGCTATTTTACGTGGTTCAATACCGTCCCGCCGGCCCGGGCACACGGGGAACGGAGCCCCTGATATTGCAAGGCTAAGACCGAGGCCGTGTTGCGCGTGGCGCTCTCGGGTCGACCGATTAGTTTTGCAGTCCGCGCTTTGTCCGATTCTCAAGAATCTTGCCGCGCACGTCCATGGCGAAGCGCAGCAGCGACATGGGCACGAACAGGCGCGCCTCGATGCCACGATCGCGGATGATTGCGCCCACGGCGATCGGCGGGGCATGTGCCGGCGGCTTGCCGTGGTAGCCCAACGCGATCAGTCGATTGAGACCGGCCTGCGAAGTAAGCGCGCCCGCGGCATTGACATATAACTCGACGGCAGGGTCGTCGAACAGGGTCGCCCGGCTGACGACGATCGCTCCCTCGACGCCGAGGCCGTCGTTGGATTTGACCGCCGTCATCGCGACATCGAGCCGACGGGTATCCACCGTGTCGCTCATGACCACGTGGCTGTCCGACTCAACCAGATAACCGGTCCTGTCACCCGACAAGCCGGCGCCGCCAAACAACAGATCGAGCCAAGGCGTGTCCGACTTACCCGACGCGGACCCGCCCCAGACATACCGGTCGACCCGAGGCCCGCCCCGCGCCAGATAGTTTGGAGAATAGCTGTTGCGATGGCTCGTCGCGCCACGATCTTCGCTTTCCGGTTCGGCCATGTTGGAGCGCAGCGCTTTGACGAAGCCGTCCGTATCACCCGTTTCAACGATGCTCGTGGCGGACAACTGAGTCAGCGCACCGGCCGGCAGGTCATAGACCTGGGCAAAACCCCCCACTGCGATACCCGACTTGCCCACATCGAACACCGTCTTCGCAAACCAGTTCGACGTGACCGGCAACCCCATCTTGTCCGCTTGGGCGGCGCCGAGTTTGTCAAAGCGGACGGCCCTGCCGCTGACGGCTGCGGCGATCAAATAAGGCTGATCGGGTAGCCGTGCCAGCAAACCCGGAGCACCGCCCGACTCAACAAACACACCTGCCATCGGCGAATCGTTGCGCAGGCGTACCGCGACCGTCAGGCCGAACCCACTGGCCGTCACATCAAGTCCGGCGATCAATGCCTCGGCGTCGCGGATCAACGGGCTCTGGTCGCTCAGCACGACAGCCACGCGCCTCAAAATATCACCGCCCAGTCGATGCCAGATCGTGGCATTATCGTCACCGTCCACCCCGTCCGCATCGGATATCACGCTCGCCCATGCCTGGTCCTGTGCCATGGCGACGAATGTTTTCACGGCATGCGGCAAGTCCTTGCCGTACCCGATGGCGGCGAGTTGGCTGCGCTCGAGGCAATCAACACCGACGGAGCCGAGCCTGGCGATGATCCGCCGGGCTGCTCGGCCGGCGTGGTGCTGAGCGACGATCTGCTCGCTGGCGCCGATCACCGTAAAGTTGCCGCTGCGCCGGGCGTAGGCGCCGTGACCGGTGCGCAACGTAATCTGCGTTGCGCTATCGCCGTCCTTGACAACCACACCGCCGAGGTTTTCGACGAGCACCCGGTAATCCGATGTCGGCAAGATGAGCAGCGGCTCGATCTTCGACGCATCGGCGGCGCTCCCGGCAGCGGCCGGCGGCGGGATCATCAGGATCAACATCGCCGGACCCTCCTGGTTGAGCCCGACGGTGACACCGGTCGTGCGTGTCACCTCGGAAAGCACGGCCGCCAGATCGCCCCGGTCAAGTTCGAGCACGCCACTGATCGTGGCAAACATGTCGCCCAGCACCGTGAGGCTGGGCGCTACCAGGATGACGCCGTGGTCCGCCGGCGCCTGATCGAGCGCAGCGTGGACCGCAGCATCGACGGCCCGGGCGGGCGACGCCCAGCCGACACCGATCAACCACAACACGCCACACAGAATCCAGCACCGCCATGCAACCATTTCGGGCACCCCGCAAAAGCAACAGATTTCACCGCCGACCGGGCCACGTAAGCTTAAGGACCGCCACAAGGCATGGCAATCCCCGCCGTTGCCGCCCTGGTGAAACCGGGCTCGATCGGCCGACATGGCAAATACCGACCCGACTGCCAACGGCGGGCGTGAGACCGTAGAATAATCCATGATGAAATCACCAGGCGGGAAACAGAAGGTTGTAGTCGCGATGAGTGGGGGCGTAGACAGTTCCGTCGCGGCGGCGCTGCTGGTCGACCGTGGTTACGACGTGGTCGGCTGCTTCATGCGGCTGGGCAGCGACGATTCAGTTGAGGCAGCCGAGTCGCCCCACGCGACACCGGCGGCGGGTGATGCAAAAGCTGATCGCCCTGTCAGGCAAGAGCACCAAGGGTGCTGCTCGCTCAACGACGCCGAAGACGCCCGCCTGGTCGCCGCGATCCTCGGTATACCGTTCTACGTACTCAACTTCCGCAAGGATTTCGGCCGGATCATGGACTACTTCGTGGCGGAATACAACGCCGGCCGCACGCCCAACCCTTGCGTGCGCTGCAACGACTGGCTCAAGTTTGGCAAGCTGGCCGACTACGCGGCCAGCCTCGACGCTGACTACGTCGCCACCGGCCACTATGCACGCATCGACCGGTCCAGCGGGCGCGCACGCCTGCTCCGTGGCGTCGATGGTCACAAGGACCAGAGCTATGTGCTGTTCGGCATGACGCGGCCGCAACTCGAGTACATGATGCTGCCGATCGGTGATCTGGATAAGACCCAGACGCGACGCATTGCCGAGGCGAAAGGTCTGCCCGTATTCGACAAGCCCGACAGCTACGAAATATGCTTCGTACCGGACAACGACTACCGTGGCTTCATCGATCGCCGCGCCCCGCAGCAGGTCGCCACGGGCAACGTCATCGACGGCGACGACAACGTGCTGGGCACGCACGACGGACACCAGCACTTTACCATCGGCCAACGCCGCGGGCTCAGCATGTCGCTGGGCTATCCGATCTACGTCACCAACAAGGACGCCAAGACCAATACGATCACCGTGGGCACGAAGAATCAACTGCTCACCGAAGGGTTGGCGGCGAACCAGACCAACTGGCTGATCGATCCGCCGGCTGATGTGACACCTTGCACGGCAAAGATCCGATCCAATTCGCCGGCCGTACCCGCGACGGTACGCGTCACCGGCCCCGATGCGCTCGAGGTCCGATTCAAACAGCACCAGCGGGCCGTCAGCCCCGGGCAGGTGGTCGCCTGCTACCAGGGCGACGAGTTGATCGGCGGCGGGTGGATCGACCAAGTGATTCGCCGATTCGATGCCCCTTGAAAGTGGAGCCGCCGACGTGGACGATTTGTTGGCGCGGCTTGACATCGCCCACGAGCGTAACCAGCCACTGGGACCGCTGACGTGGTACGGCATCGGCGGCTGTGCTGAGATCGTGGCGCACCCGGCGAGCGTCCAACAGCTTTCGGCGCTGGCCAGCCACTGTCACGCTCACGGCATCCGCGTTTACGTGCTCGGCATCGGCGCAAACCTGTTGATCGCCGATGAGGGTGTGGACGGCGTGGTCATCCGCCTCGACGCGCCGGAGTTTAGCCGGGTGCGGATCGACGGCACGCGCGTCATTGCCGGCGCTGGCATAGATCTCATGAAACTGGTGCTCGACACTACATCGGCCGGTTTGCGCGGGCTCGAGGTGCTGGCGGGCATCCCCGCGACCATCGGCGGTGCCGCGCGAATGAACGCCGGCGGCGCGTTCGGAGAGATCGGCAACGTCATCGACGCCGTACACGTCATGGACGAAACCGGCCACACACGCTGGCTCAGACGCGACGAACTGACTTTCAAGTATCGCAGCGCCAACATCACCGAGCCGTATATTCTCGATGTCGAGTTTGGCCTGGTCCGCGATGATCGCGACACGCTGCGCCGACGCGTCAAGAAAATATTCGATTATAAAAAGAGCAGCCAGCCGATGGCGGCCCACAGCCCCGGTTGTGCGTTCAAGAACCCCCCTTCGCAAGACGGGCGCGATTGCGATTCGGCGGGCATGTTGATAGACCGCGCCGGCCTCAAAGGCTATCGCTGCGGCGCCGCCGAGGTTTGTCACCGTCACGCCAATTTTATCATCGCCCATCGCGGCGCCACCGCTGACGATGTGCGCGCCGTCCTCGAACACGTTGAGAAAACCGTCGAAACCCGCTTCGGCATCCGCCTCGAACGTGAAATCGTGCTCTGGCCGTAAGTCTTGCCGAGGCGACATCCGGGCTTGTGCAGGGCGGTGGCGATCAGGCTGGTCCTGTCCGGAGATGGCGATGCCACGCTGAATCCTTAATCCGGGCTAGTCAGCAGTGACAACTTCACGTTGAATCGTGAAGCTGTCGGCCCAGACGTGCCGGCGGCTGCGGATGCGCGTGATGCGATACTCAAGATAGTAGCGTGCGGTGTCTTCGGGCACGGCCCGGAGGGTCATCTTCATGTGGTGCGTCGGTTCGATCGATGCAGCAAGCGGCCCCGCAAGGGCTGTGTCCTGCAGCATGTCGCGGCCGTTCGCGGCAACACTAAACGTGACGTTTTCCTTTCGGGCCGTCGCTTGAATCGGTCCCGCCGTCAAAAGTCGTACCGCCAGAACCCACATCTCGGCCTGTGTCAGCCGATCGCCGGTAAGGTTTTCGACGACGCTTATTTCAATCGTCGCGGGCTCGGCACCGGCGTCGCGCCGAGCCATAAAGTCGCTCGACACCAAGCTCGTGCGCAGGCGTTGCACGGCATCCTGCAGCGCGACATCGGCAAGGCGCGGCGCATCGAACGCGTGTTCCGGATTGTTCGTCGCCGCGCAGCCGGCCGGGACCGCCGCCAGCATCACCAGCGCCACAAGATTTTTCGCGTTGATTGGTAACACCAGTGCGCCCGCAGTAGAAACCGCCCCGGCAAACAGGTTACTACGCCTGTCACCACCACGCCATGCACCTAGTCGAACGGGCTGGTCCGTGGGCCCGCAGCCGGCGCGTCGTCACGTTCCCCATGCCGCCGGGTCCTGCCGGTAGAACTGGCGCATCAGGTCGTACAACTGCCGATGGCGTTGGCGTAACTGGCATGATTTTTCGAAGAAACATTCGGTGGCAACAGCGAAGAACTCGGCCGGATCTGTCGCGCCGTAATGATCCAGCAGTGTCGCCCGGCCGCGCCGTGAATGCTCGACAAGTTGCCCGAACTCGGTCGACATGACACGACGCCAATCGTCGTAATCGCCGCGTGACCGCAGCGGCGGCGTGCCGTCAAACACCGCGTCCTGCTGATCGAGTTGATGAGCAAACTCGTGAAAGACGAGGTTGTGCCCGTCGCCGCACCGCCGGGCGCCGGCCAGCACATCGGGCCACGACAACACCATCGGGCCGCGATACCTCGCTTCGCCCAGCCGGACGACCGGCCTAGCGATCCCGTCGAAGCCCCGCTCGCTGCGTGGGTCGGCGTAGGCGGATGGGTAGACCAGAATCGTCTTCAGGCTGCCGTAGTAATCATGATCCATCTCCAACAGCAGCACGGACGCCAGCGCCGCGATGACGATCTTGGCGTCGTCGGTCATCTCCAGTCCCGCACAGCCCTCCCATGTTTTCTCGGCGATCAGGATGCGTAGATCATCGCGAAGCCTAGACTGCTGCGCGGCCGGAAGCAGATGATAGATCGCCACGTTGCGGTCGAGCACATCAAGCCAGGCTTGCGGAAACGATTTCGCCACCAGTGCCCGCCGCCGCCGCCGTGTCCACCAGCCGAAGATCATGCCGCCACGATAACCGGATCCCGGGCGATCACATTCACAAGCATCTTCGCGCGCCGCCGGCAAGCCACGCCGCCCTGTCTTTCTGCCGCAGCATCCGGGGCGATTCGGCAAAGCGTACCTTGATGACCGTGGCGTGAGGGTGCGGCGGCCTGGCGGGAAGGCCGTGGATCACGAGTCGGCCGTTGTACTCCCGGCGAACCTCGAGTTTCTGGCCCGTCTGCAGAATCACGGCGGAGATCGCCCTGGTCTTGATCCATGGCATCACCAGTTCCCGGCCAGGCCAGCGAAAGACATGGAAGTAACCGGTATTTCCATTTCGCGTCCACGTGCCGGGGTCTTTGTGCGATTTGGGCCGGTCGAGCAGGGCGCACCTCTGGGAACCGTAGATCGCCTCACCGTTGATCCGCAGCCACCTGCCGATCTGTTCGAGTCGCGTCACCTCTTCGCGGCGAATGGTGCCATCGGGCCTGGGTCCGATGTTCAACAGGTAATTACCCGTGCCGGCGGCTGCAGCAACCAGATGTTGCAGAAGTTGAGGCACTGTCTTTAAATTAGGATTGTGACGCATGTATCCCCAGCCTTGGGGGTCGCCCATGGTCATGCACGTTTCCCACGGCCGGCCCGGCCTCGACGCCGAGACATTCTGCTCGGGCGTATCGAAGTCGCCGCTGACACCGCCGCGGTCGTTGATCAGGATGTGCGGCTGGAGTAGGCGGACCATGGCATTGAGCTTGCGCGATCGCCAGAACGCGCCCTGCTTCTCGCGAACCTCGTCGAAGCGGACCCATTCGCCGTCGTACCAGAGAATGTCGATCCTGCCGTAATTGGCCATCAACTCGTGGACTTGATCGTGCGCTTGCTGAACGAGGGCGGCGGCGGAGTCCTTGTACTTGTCCGGCTCGAAGTAGCCCGGGAAGCGCCAATCGAGCAGCGAGTAGTACAGGCCGATCTTCAGCCCTTCTTTGCGGCAAGCGCGCACGAAGTCAGCCACAAAATCGCGCTTCGCCGCGGTCCTGACCGAGGTGAAATCGGAGACCTTGCTGTCAAACAGGCAGAACCCGTCGTGATGACGCGCGCCCAGCACGGCATACTTGGCGCCGGACTCGACAATCAGCGCCGCCCAGGCGCCGGCGTCAAACTTTTCGGGTTGAACCGCCGGGCGATCTTTGCGTAATCTTCGGCGCGAAACCGTTCGGTAAACATCACCCACTCGCCACGCCCGAGTTGTGAATACAACCCCCAATGGATGAACACACCGAACCTGGCCTGCTGGAACCATTTGGCCCTGCCAGAATACGAGTAACGCTGCGTGGGCATGTTGCGTGGCCTCAAGTGCGATACAATGGTTTTCTCGGGTGGTTATTCTAGCCATAACCAGGCAGCGGTACGCCGCAGGAAAGGGACCGGCAATGCAACGAACGGTGATATGGCTTTCGACGATGGCGGTGATCCTGGCCGGCTGTGGCGCGCCATCAGGCAAGGCACGGACGCTCAAAATCGTCGAAGACGGCCGCCCAAGAGCGATCATCGTATTGCCAGCCGAGGCGCACGAGTTCGAGCAATTGGCGGCAGACGAACTGGCCGCACACGTCAAAACGATGAGCGGAGCGACGCTGGCGATCGTCACGGCGGGCCAAGATGACGCAGAGCCGGGCACAACGCGCATCTTGCTGGGCAAAGCCGCCGCTGCCGTGGTTGGAGAGCAACTGCTAGACCAGGCGATCGGCTCACGGCGAGACAGCTGGAGTTGCCGTGACGGCTTTGTCATCAAGGTGACTCAAACCGTCGTGGCCATCCGCGGCGTGCGCCAGACGGGCACGTTGTACGGCGTGTATGCGTTGCTCGATCAGCTTGGCTGCCGATGGTTTTGGCCGGGCGAATTGGGTACCGTTGTTCCGAAGAGGGCGACGATTGCGGTCGCGCCGATGCAGGTTGTCGATTCACCAACCTTCGACATGCGTCAGATGTGGTTCAGCGGGGACCATGCGGTGGCTCCGTTTGAAAAACCGTGGGGGAAACGCAATCGTCTTTCACTGGACTACGGGTATAACTCCGGCCATTCGCAATTGTCGTTCTGGGGTGATGACGATCAGGCGGAAAAGATGGCCAATGCCTATTTGACGGTTCTCAAGAAGAGTCCCAATCAAAAAAGACTTAGCCTCAGTTATGGCGATACGTGGTATCCAATAAACGAGACGGAGGCGATGGGTGTCCGGCACCCGTGGGGACACGAAAACTTCCCCTGGGCGCGGCCCGGCATTTACCAGTCCACAGACGAACTGATGAAGTTCTACAGGCAGGTCGTCGAGCGCGTTGAAGTTGAATACCCCGATGTGACTTTCGGTTTCCTCACCTACAACAATTATTTCGCCCAGCCATTTGCCGAGAAAGTCCACCCGGCACTGTCGCCGATGGTCGCGCCGATCGAGCAGTGCGCCCGTCACGCCCCGGGAACCGGCCGATGCTGGCAGCGAGATGCAACATTCGAAATCATCAGCAACTGGTGCGATATTTCACCCGGCAAGGTGTTTATCTATGACTATGAACCGGGCTTCATAAACATGTCGCACAGCGTACCGGCGCCGGGGGTCACGCGACTGCGGGTGGAAATGCCGTTGATGGCCAAGCTCGGCGTCCGCGGCATCCTTCAGCAATCCATTATGAGCGTGATGAACCAGGGTCCTAATCTTTGGATTCGCGCCAAACTGATGTGGGACGCACATGCGGACGTCGACGATTTACTGGATGAGTATTACTCGAAGCTATATGGCCGCGCAGGCCAAAGCGTACGAAAATACTGGAACGCGCTTGAACACATGATGCACAACGGGCCGGGCCATCGCAGGCAGGAGATCATCAAGACGATATATCCGGTCGAAAAGGTGCGAAAACTTGAACGACATGTCGCCGCCGCCGAGCGATCCGCCGACACCGACATGATCCGCCGGCGCGTGCAGGTGATTCGCTGGAGCTACGACAACCTGGTGCAATACCTGCGCATGTCAAAATCCGAAGACGACGGCCGATTCGCCGAGGCGGCCCGCATCGCGCAGTCATTGGTCGACAAGCTCGCCAAGATCGACCAAGCCGACACGGTGCTTTACAAGGTGGGCGACATGGATCGGTACGATGAGTTTCACAGCCACCTGATCGGCGGCCGGGTCACCCAGAACGAGGAACTTGCGTCCATGACCGACGGCAGCAAGGGCGATCTCGTTGCTTTGCTGGCCGACAAGTGGACATTCCGCACCGACCCGCATGATGAAGGCATGATCTACGAGTGGTACGCACGGGACCTCGACACCCGCAAGTGGGGCACGATCCGCACGACGCGTACCTGGGACCTGCAGGGCCTGGAAGACAAGGCCGGCCACATGTACGACGGATTGGGCTGGTACCGCACGCACATGACCGTGCCCGCCCGTTTTGCCGGCAAGAAAATATTCCTGCATTTCAGCGGGCGATTCGGCAAGATGCTCATCTGGGTCAATGGGCGGTTCGCCGCCTATCGTACCTACCCGAAGTTCAGATGGGTCAAGACCCCCGACGGGTACTACGAAATCGACGTCAGTGATTTAGTGACGCCGGGGAAACAAAATGTGATCACCATCCGCGTGGATAACTCCCGCAAAACCGGCGGCATCTATCGTCGCGTGTTTGCGTGGTCGCCAAGAGCGAAAGCGGATCAATAATTCAGCCGCAAGGCCTTTACAAAGGCCTCACGATCGACAGCCCGCGCCAATAATCGAGCAGCGTTTCGATCGAGACGACACCGCCGCCCATGCCGCTCTTGTTGACGCCGCCGTATGGCACGCCGTGCACAACGATGTTGTGGCCGTTGATCCAGCTGTTGCCGGCAACCATTTGCTCGGCAACGCGGTGGGCCTTGCCCAGGTCGGTCGTCCACACACTGTTGCCCAGGCCATAGTCGGTGCGGTTGGTCAGTTCGACGGCCTGCTGCTCGGTCTTGAAGGGCGCCAAATACGCCACGGGTCCGAATATTTCCTCCTGAGCACACACGTTGTCGAGCGAACCGGTGAGCAGGGCGGGCTTGACGTAATGGCCATGGTCGCGGCCATCGACCTCCGCGGCACCACCTTCGAGCACCACCTCGGCCCCGCCGGCAACGCCCTTTTCGAGATAGCCCAGCACACGCTTGCGCTGCTTTTCATTGACGACCGGGCCCATCTGCGTCGCGTCGTCCATCTGGTGGCCAATGTTGATTTTCTTGAGCCGATCGATGCACTCGCCGACAAACTTGTCGTAGATCTTGTCCTGAATGAACCATCGCGTGGCGTCGCAACACACCTGTCCCGTATGAAACGTGATGGCCGTCACCAGTTTTTCCGCGGTGTCGGAAAGGTCCACGTCGTCAAACACTACCGCCGCCCCCTTGCCGCCCAGTTCGAGTTTGACCGGCACAAGGTTTTGCCCGCACTTGCCGGCGATCTCCCTGCCGACCTCGGGCGACCCGGTAAACGACATGCGCTTGATCTTCGTGCTCGCCGCCAGCGCCGCGCCGGTGACCTCGCCACAGCCGGGCACGACGTTGATCACGCCGTCGGGAATACCCACTTCCTGGGCCAACCGGGCGAGATACAGCGTGGAAAGCGGCGTATCCTCGGCCGGCTTGACCACCACCGTGTTGCCCGCTGCCAGCGCCGGACCCAGGCCCCACCCCAGTAGCAGAAACGGAAAGTTCCACGGAATGATGAACGCGCACGGCCCCCACGGCAGGCGGACGGAAAAAGCTTCGTGTCCTTTCGCCGGCAGCGCCGTGCGATGCTGTACGTGCAACGCCAGGTCCGCGAAGTAACGCAACGTGTCGATGAAGTTATCCACGTCGGTCTCGGCCTGCGAAAAAATCTTCCCGCAGTCGAGTGACTCGATCTGGCTGATGATTGTCTTTTGTGTCTCAACCGCATCGGCTAGACGGTGAAGCAACACGCTGCGCTCATTCTGGGGCAACTTCGCCCAGTCGGCATTCCGAAAGGCATCCGCGGCGGCGTCCACGGCGTGATCGACGTCGGCGCCACCCATGTTGGCAACGTCGGCGAGTTTCTCGCCCGAGCCGGGATCGTGCGTCGCCAGCGTCGCCCCACCGGCCGCCTCCACCCACTGCCCGCCGATGAATGCCTTGTGCGGCCCTTCGCCAAGAAACGATTCGACCTGCGGCAACAGATTGTCAGCAACGGCGGTTGGCATGGTTCGCCTCCTTTTTTCGATGAGCTAAAAATGTCATCGCCAGTGTATCTGTGCCGGACCCGGACGCAAGCATCAGGCATGGCGCGCCATGTCGTCCTGCCATGTCATGCCAGCGGTTTTCATTCACTTAAGCAACCCGACTAGACGCAACCTCTACAGCCGGGATCCGGTC
>CAUYYV010000064.1:0-12926 GCA_963577075.1 Phycisphaerae bacterium | reverse complement strand
CGCGGCAAGGACGGCAAGGTCGTGCCCTACACCGCGGTGGGCAACGTCGACGAGGTACCGCGCTGCCTGGCGTGCCTGACAGCGCCGCAGTGGCGCGACTACGTCAAGCAGCACGTCGGGTCAGCCGTCGACGCCGGCGTCGATGCCGTCTACTTCGACAACGCTTACGACGGCTGCTACTGCCCACGCTGCAACGAGCGGTTCCGACGCTACACGAAGGATCGGCTCGGCGAGGCGCACGACATTCCCGAGAACATTGAATGGCTGGCCCACAACAAGCAGGGCTCGACCCCGCTGGCGATGGTCTGGTACGACTTCCAGCTCACCGAGATCGTCGACATCTACGCCGAGATAAAAGAGTTCGCCCTTTCCAAAAACGAGGATGTGTTGTTCTACACCAACGCGCACTCGTGCATTCCGGTTGACGAGATTGGCGACCTGATCCTCTCAGAGGACTGCTACCAGCCGTACTACGACGAAAAGAACGGGCTGACCACGAACATCGCGGTGCTCAAGTACCTGTACGCCGACGGCGGCGCGGACAAGCCGTTCCGCAGCGCGTTGCACCTGCTGCCGTGGAGTCTGGGCTTTCACCCGGTCGAGGACTACTCGACGCTGATCATGCACCACACGATCTACAAGCTGTCGATCGCCGAGGCGGCGTCTCAGGGCGGCAACTTCTACCTGTCCCCCGAAGGCGTCTTCCTGACAAGGCTCCTAGATGGTGATCCGGAAATCCTCGACGCATGGAAAGAGATCGGCCGGTACAACAAGTTCCTCGAAGAGCACAGCCACTGCTATCACAAGACGTATCAGCAGGCGAAGATCGGAATCATCACCGATGGCATCGTGCGCAAAGTCGAGCGCGAGGTGACCAATCACGATCTGCTCGAGTTGATGGCGCACCAAAACGTGTTGTACGAACTGATTCCCACGGAATATCTCAACCACCTCGACGTGCTCTTGCGTTTCGAGTTGGTGTTGCTGCCTGCCACGCGTTATCTCAGCGATGCGCAGGTCGACCTGCTGCGCGCCTACCAACGCCAAGGCGGCAAACTGCTAGGCATCACACCGGTCGCCACGCACGATGAAAATTACGACGAACGTACCGAGCCGGCCATGCGCGATGATTTCAAGAACGACTCGGCCGTGATGTTCGATCAGGAGTTGGCGGCCATCTTCCCGGACGAGGCACGGCGGTCGAACCTGATGGATACGATCCGCCGACTCGAGGGCGAGCCGTTGATCGAGATCGACCAACCCGGCGCGGTCGTCACCAACCTTTTCGCATCGCCCGACCGGATGCTGCGCGTCCTACACGTCGTCAATTATTCACGCGACACGGTCCGCAACATCCGGATCAGGCTAAACGGCGTGCAGGTCGACCAGGGCGGCGTCGAGGTGCTTTCTGCCGACGATGTGAGCAGGCAGATCACCGAGTTCAAGCGGGATGACCGCGGTATCGAATTTGTTCTATCGGAACTGTACATCTACAGCCTGGTGGTGGTCCATAGTTCGAACGATCAAGCATGACGAATTGCAATGAAGGAGTTTGATGATGACAGTGGCGACAGAAAACTTCGCAACAAGAGCGGACAGCGTCGGTTGCGAGTCGAAGCTGACGGCGTTTAACGTCGCGGCGGTGGCCGAGGCGATGGACACCGTGCAATCGCTGAAGGGCACGAGCGCGGGCCTTAAGACCATCCAGACACGCGAGGGCGACTGGAAGAGTTGGGATCCGGACGTGTTCGGTGTCGACGAGGCGACCGAGGGCGGATACCTGCAACGCGCCAAGGAACTGGGCAAACCGATCGTCATGCTCTCGGAGGAAACGGATCGGGTCGAGATCAACCTCGATGCCGGCGGCGATCCGATGTACTGCGTATCCGACCCGTTCGACGGGAGTTGGCTTTTCAAGCACCAACTTCCCATCTGGTGGTATTCGTCGCTGGCGTTTTTCAACAAGGATTTCTCGCCGATTTGCGCCGCGACAGGTGACGTGAATCAAAAACTGATCGCCTTTGCCGACGACAATGGCGCGTATCTCGTGTCCGTCGAGGATGACAAGATCACCAACAAACACCGGCTCAACGAACAATTTCGCCAGCAGATCGCCGGTGATGCGCCGAGGGACTTGGCCGACATCTGCATCGAATCGTACGGCCTCAAGCCCAAGAAGTTTCTCAAGCCACTGCTTGAGAAGTACGGTGAGTTGCTCTACTCGGTCAAGATGTACTACCCCAACGGTGGTCCGTATGCGTTCGTCGACGTGGCAACGGGCCAGGTTGATGCCTATTTCGCCGTCAGCCAGCCGTTCGTCGACGTCTTCTCCGGTATCGAAATCGCGCGTCAAGCCGGCGCGGTGATCAGCGATTTCGAGGGCAATCCGTTTCATCTTCAGACTGACAACCCGAGAACGACCTACGACGTGTTGGCCAGCCGCAACCAGAATCTGCACGACCAGATCCTGGCGAAGCTGGCCCAATGCAAGTGATAAGGAGACGATATAAATGTCAGAGGTAATCAGACTCGCGGACCTGCCCGCCGATCAGGTACCCGAGAAATTGCGGACCGAATACTATTTCGACTTCAACGCCCACCCATTTGACCACGCGGCGGTGGTAACCGAGGCGAAATCGGTCGTCGACGTGCTGAGCAATATCAGCGGCTACGCCAAGAACTGGCTCGCCGCGAAGGCCGACGAGATGGGCAAGTCCGGCTCTGCCAAGCTTTACACCGAGAAGGATTTTCCCGGCCGCGGCACGGGCAGTTTCCGCGCGATCGTCGCCGACGGAGCACAGTTCGACCCGATGTACTACGTCGGCAGCGCCGAAGGCGAGACGCCCGGGACGCTCATGCTCGACTCGGGCGCCAAGTGGCTGGGCGCCACCGCGTTTCTCAACGAGGGCGACGTCTACATCGGTGCAGAAAGTCTCGTCGAGCCCGGCGTGGGCATCAAGGGCCCGACTATTGCCATGAAAGGCAACGATCTGCGTCAAGGCACGTACCTGCGTGGCAACGTGATCATTGGGTCCAACTCCGGTGGCAATGCTTTCCGCGGCGAGCTTAAAAACGTCGTCATGATGGACGACGCCAACTTCCCCCACCCATCGTATCTGGGCGACAGTGTCTGTGGATTTGCCACACACTTTGGCAACCAGGTCACCGCTGCGAACCTGGGTATTTTCCAGGGACTGCGCGATCGCGCGGACCGGACGACCATCACGGTCCCGATCAACGGCCATCGGTACGACCTGGGCATCATCAAGATGGGCGTGGTCATGGGCGATTTTTCACAGATCGGCTGCAGCAGTGTGGTGGCGCCGGGGACGCTGATCGGCCGCAACTGCGTCGCCTACGGGCTTTGCAACATCGACCGCGGACTCTACGACGCGCACACGCTGTTCAAGAACAAGGCGATGGACTCCGACGTCGTGCAGGTCGTATCGGTCGATCCGAACCGGGTCTAACCCATGCCCGACCAGATCGGTGAGCTGAGCGTCGAGCGGTATCAATCGCTGGCGGCGTCTGCGAGCCGGGGCGATCGCAACGCGTTGCTCGAACGGGCGGCCTCGCTGCACGGGTCGCGCGCCGAGGCGATGGCGACGGCTCGAACGTTTGCCGAGTTGATCAACCATTTCATCGAGCGATTCGGCAAGGATCGACGGGTTTGCCTGTACGAGTCGCCGGGTCGCGTCAACCTGATGGGGATGCACGTCGATCATCGCGGCGGAATCGTCAACCCGGTGGCGACCCGCCAGCGCGTTCGCGCGGTGTGCGGCAGGCGTGAAGACGACCTGATCCACGCCGTCTCGCAATCGGGCGGATTCGGTGAAAGTGAGTTTCGCATCAGCGACCGACTGCCGCGGCAAAAGCTTCGCTCGCTCGAAGACTGGCTCAACTGGAGCGAGCAGCAGTCGGAGGCGCTGGGCGGCGGCCAAGACTTCATCAACTATTTCGCCTGCGGGCCGTTGTACGCCGCCTGCTTCATCTACCCGTGGGGCGAGTCATTTGCCGGAGCCGATTTTGTCCTCGATTCGGACCTTCCTCCGTCGGCGGGTTTGTCATCATCGTCGTCCATTGTCATCCTCGCAACCGACTTTTTCCTGCGCTGCAATCGCAGGGGCGCCGACGACCTGTCGCTCGAGCAGACCCTTGAAGTCTACGGTCACGGGGAGTGGTACATCGGAACGCGTGGCGGCACCGGTGATCATGCGGCGATCAAGCTGGGCCGCCGTGGCGAGGTGCTGCCGGTGATCACCACGCCCCAATTGCGCCCCCTCGACCCGGTACCGGCGCCCGACGGGTGCGACATCATGCTGTACCAGTCGGGCGACAAGGCCAACAAATCGGTGGAGCCTTATAAAACCGGTTTCAACGCGCCAATCGTGGCGTATCAAGTCGGTGAAATGTTCCTCGCCGAGTTCCTGCGTGCACACCGCCCCGGTGAGTACGAAGCGCTTCTGGCCGGGCGAGATACGCTCGACGCCAAGCATCGACGCATCTACCTCGGTGACGTGATCAGCGAACGGTTGCTTTCCGATCAACAGATATACGATTTTCTCTGCGGACTACCCCAGCGCATGAGCAAAGCCGAGGTGCTAAAAAGGTTTGCTGACCAGGCTGAGAGCTTCCAGGCGGGCATCCATGAGATCGACCCGCCGCCAGGCGGCTATTCGGTACGCGACGTCAGCGCGTTTGGGTTCGGTGAATGCATGCGCAGTCGAGACGCCGGCCGAGTGCTCGCCGCCGGCGACGCGCAGACTTTCGCCGACATGTTGAACGTCTCGCAACTTGCCGACCGCGTCACCGACGTTTCGGATGAACAGAGTGCACAAATCAAGTTCCTCGAGAGCGACACATTGCAGCAGATGCGGCGGCAGCGTTTCCCGATTCGAAGCATCGCCGGCGATTACCACGTAAGCACCGCAAACGTCGACCGCATGGTGTCGATCTGCCTGGACTGCCCGAACGTGCTCGCGGCGCGCTTGAGCGGCGCGGGACTGGGCGGCATGTTGATCGTCCTGGGCGAAAAGGGTTTTGATCAGGCGCTCGACCCGATACTGCGGCGGCGGTATTACGAGCCACTGGACAAGCCGCTTGAAAAAATCCGAATTGAGCCGTCACAGGGCGCCGGGTTTATTTAACTCGTGTAACTGACAGGCCGAACAGGTGATTCCCCTTGTTCAACCGCGACCCACAGGGGCGCCGCTGATCACTCGCTTCCGGCTTGCGGGCAAACGTTATGCCAGTTCACTTAGTTGCCTGGCATCGCCCAGCTTCGGGCACAACTGGTCGATCTGAACGGGTTGGCCGGTCTGGAACGATACGTTGGCCGCAGCGCCGATGAGGATGGACGCGGCGCCCTGCGCGTGCCCGGCGCTGCGCCCCCAGGGATCGTCGGGCGGGATCGGCGCAAAGATCTGTTCCTGAATCTTCGGATCCCCGCCGCCGTGGCCGCCCGTGGCCCTCTTGATCGGCACCTCGTAGCTTTCGGCGAACAGCGGATAAATCATCAGGCGCATCGTCTTGAGGATGTCGGCATCCGCTTCCTGATCGGTCAGCGCCGGAATGGCCGAGGTCTGGTGTATCTCTTCGTACTCCAAGCGGCCCTTCGTACCATTGATGGCAACGCGCCAGCCCTCGTATGGCATGTACGTGTTCAACGAATAGTTCAGCGTCACACCGGTGCGATAGCGCACGAGCACGCTCATCGTATCCTCGATGGTGATATTGTCACCGAACACGTTGCGGTCGCGCACGTAGCCATCGTATTGCTCTGTCTCGTAATAAAGCTGTCGCGTCGTGTCATCCTTCAGCAGGTTCATCGCAAACGGGTCATCCCCGCTGTCCTCGTTCGTGTACCGGTCGTACTTGACGTCAATTCCCCTTCTTTCAGCGTTCTCGCGTCCATAAAATGCCAATCGGCCCATACCGAACACCGTCTGCGGCACCGCGTCGATCCACCAGTTGACCAGGTCAAAATGGTGCGTGGATTTGTGCACCATCAACCCGCCCGACTTGTCCTTCTCGCGATGCCATCGGCGGAAATAGTCAGCTCCGTGGTTGGTGTCGAGCATGTAATCCATGTTCACGTGGATCACCTCGCCGACCACACCCTCACTCAACACTTTGCGCACCATGGTCGGACCGGGACCCCAGCGATAGTTGAACGTCACGCGTAGCTTCCTGCCCGTGCGCTCGATCGTCTCGAGAATGGCGCAACACTTGTCCGCATCGATGGTCATCGGCTTCTCCGTGATCGCATCACAGCCCAATTCCATCGCACGGATGATGTACTTGTGATGAAAGGCGTCCACCGTCGTGACGATGATGCAGTCCGGCCGCGTCCGCTCAATCATCTGATCGAAGTCGGCGGCGGCGAACTCGGGCACCTCGTGGTAACCCAACTCCTCGACCAGCCGGCGGTTGTGGTACGCCATGCGGCCGGGGTTGACGTCACAGAACCCGACCAACTCGCAATGATCCTTGTGCAGCCCGACGATCGGGTCAACAAACATCGGGATGCGTCCGCCGGTGCCGACGATCGCATAGCGCTTTTTTTCATTGTCAGTCATGGTCGCGGATTTCACTCCCCACCGTTGAACGACGCGGTTTGCCCCGTGTATTCACAGCCGACTTGAAAAATATTGATCTTAACAAACGGCGGTCAGCCTGTCCCATCGAGCCGGCGCACGAGCTTGAGCCCCTTGCGGATCCAGTCGCGCATCGCCGGGTTTTCACAATCTGTCCTGTAAAGCCGCAGGATGTCGTCCTGCTCGCCCAGCGTTCGCCGTGCATACGTGCGCGAGGCGCCGGCCATGTCGAGCGTCGCGATGACCAGCCGTTGCTCAAACGACCCCGCTTGATCCAGCACGTTGCCCGCCGGATCGACAATCATCGAGTTGCCGTGTGATGTATCTAGCCGGGTCATGTCGCGCACGTCGGCGGGCGGGTTGCACATCACGGCAAAGACGCCGTTCTCCGCCGCCCGGCTGATCTGCATCGAGCGGTAGCCCAGCAGCTTGCCCTCGGAATCGAGCCCGCTTTCATTGTTGGCGATGAAGACGATCTGTGCGCCGGCGGCCACGCCAAGCCGAGCCAATTCCGGGTAACGCAAGTCATGGCAGATGATCGCCGTGCAATCTACGCCGGCAACTCGAAATATCACCGGCCCGGTTCCGGGGGCCACCCACGACTCGCCCGCTCGCCACGTCTTGGCGTATCGACCCAATGCCACACCCTTCTCATTGATGATGAGCAGATCGTTGTAGTACCTGCCGGCAGATTCGCCGATCGAGCCCACCAGCACCGCCAGGCCCAATTGCTTTGCCAGTCGCTGGATACTGCGCTCGACGCGACGAACCTGCTGCATGTCCAGGATAATTTTACGCCTGGTCGCCTTGGACACGGGCATACCGGTCAGCGCACCTTCATGAAAAAGGACAATACGGCACTTGTTCCGGTGCGCCTCGCGGATTGAGGAACGGATCAGCTTCGCATTCTCCACCACGTCGCGATCGGTGGTAAGCACTTGCGCCGCGGCCACCTTGATATATCCACGCGCCATTTCGATCACCTTGTCCGCAACAAGTGTATCGCCTTTCCCAGCCCACAGCCGCAAACATAACCGCGACGAAGCTGATATGCTAGGCGGTTCATGGCATCCAGCCGGCGACTTGGCAAGCCAGCAACCACACTGGAGTTGGAATCAGCCGACAATGAAGACACAACTTTTCGACCTATCGGGCAAGGTCGCGCTTGTGACGGGGGGCGCCAGCGGGATCGGCCAGGCGATCGCCGCTGCTCTCGCGGCACACGGCGGCCACGTACTCATTGGATCACGCACCGCCGACAAAGTCGAGCAGGCCGCCAAGCAACTCAACCAGGACGCCGAAGGCGACAACGAGGATCCGAAGGTCGCCGGCGTGGTGCTCGACGTGACCCACGACAACTCCGTCGAACGCGGCGTGCGCAAGGCCGTCGATCTTTTCGGCAGGCTCGATATCCTGGTCAACAGCGCCGGCGTCATGCTGCGCACGCCGACGTTTGACCTCACGCCGCAACAGTTTAATGACGTGCACGAGACGCACGTGACCGGCACGCTGCGCTGCGCCCAGGCGGCCGGCCATTTCTTTCGCGAGCAGCACAACGGATGCATCATCAACATGGCGTCCGTCAGCTCGTTCGTGGACCTGATCGAGGTGGCAGCGTATGGGGCGGCGAAGAATGCGGTGCTCGGACTGACGCGGAGCCTGGCCAACGAATGGGCGAGGTACGGCATCCGTACCAACGCCATCGCGCCGGGATTCGTCCCGACCGACCTGAACCGCAAGATGCTTGAGAACACTGACCGGGGCCGGCGGGTTCTCGAGAATACCCCGATGGGTCGGTTCGGCAGGACCGACGAAATCGCCGGCGCCGCGGTGTTCCTGGCGTCGCCAGCGGCGTCGTTCGTTAACGGACACACCCTGACGGTCGATGGCGGTTACCTGGCCAGCGGTATCGGCGCCAGCTTTGCGCCTTGGGCGCCCGAACCGAACCCGTGACGTGACCGGCCAGGTTCACCATCAGTCCCCGGCCCTTGCGGACGATTGCCGCAACCGAGATGATTGCTCACATGGCAAACATCATCATTGATGAGGCGATGGTTACCGACGAGTTGGTTGCCGGCCTGCGCGCGATCCGCAACGAGTTTGCATATCGATTCGCCGGCCAAGATGGTCTACGCGTCGCGTTCGAACGGTTGGCGGCAGACGCAGGTCATTCCTTGCATATACAGGCGGACGGCACGACCGCAACCGTGCGATACAAACGCAAGACGGATGCGTTTCGCGCACTGGGTCGGTTGCTGGGCGCCGACACCGACCATGCGCTCGACCCCGCCACCGAGACCTGCCGGTTCGATATGCTCGGCGTGATGATGGACGCATCACGTAATGCGGTGCTGCTGCCGGAGGCGGCGCGGTCGCTGCTGTGCCGATTCGCGATGATGGGCATCAACGTGGCGATGCTGTATGCCGAGGACACCTACGAGGTTCCCGGCGAACCGTGGTTCGGTTACCTGCGCGGCCGATACACGCACGACGAGTTGGTTGGGCTCGACCGGTTCGCCGGTGATCTGGGCATCGAGATGTTCCCGTGCATCCAGACGCTCGGTCACATGGGCCAGGCCCTGCAATGGCCGGCGCTCGCCGAGCATCGCGACACCGGTGATGTGTTGCTGGCCGACGACGACAAAACTTACACGTTGATAGAGAAGATGATCACGGCCGCCAGCACGCCCTTTCAATCAAATCGCATCCACGTCGGCATGGACGAAGCCAGCGGTATCGGGCGTGGCCGGTACCGGGCCCTGCACGGCGAGAAGCCCCCGCTGGAGATCTTCAACCGCCACCTGTGCCGTGTCAGTGAGATCTGCCGCCGACTCGGACTCAAGCCGATGATCTGGAGCGACATGTACTTTTCGCTCGGGTCCGAATCGGGCGATTATTACGATGAGAAATGGTCGATCCCCGGGCACGTGCTCGACGACGTGCCTCGCGACGTGCAACTGATCTACTGGGACTACTACCATCACGACACAGCGTTTTACGAGCGTCACATCGATCGCCATCGCCAACTGGGCGGCGACCCGATCATGGCCGGCGGCGTGTGGACCTGGAACCGGTTCTGGTCGGCGTTGCCCTACACGTTCCATGTCAATGAGGCGTGCATGCAGGCGTGCAAGACGAAGAAGCTGCGCGAAGTGTTCGTCACCATGTGGGGCGATGACGGCGCCGAAGGCGATATCTTCTCGTGCCTGGCCGGCGTGCAGTTCTTTGCCGAGCACGGCTATCACGACGAGGTGAATTTGGATGCGATTCGCGCCAACTTCCGGGGCAGTTGCGACGCCGATTTCGACGACTGGTGTACGGCCAGCGAACTCGACGCCGTGCCCTGGCTGGACGAGCCGGCAAGATCGATCGTCAACGTCAGCAAAGCGCTGCTGTGGCAGGACCCGCTGCTGCCGCTGTTCGATCCACAGGTGCAAGGCTGCCAGCCGCGCAAGCATTATGCGCAGCTTGCCGACAGGCTGTTTGCCGCGTGCAAGAAGACACCCGGCGCCGCGAGGTTGGAACTGCCGGCGCGCGTCGCCCAGGTACTGTCACTCAAATGCGAGCTGCGCGACAAGCTGCGCACGGCGTACCTGGCCGGCGACCGCAAGCAACTGCGATGCCTGCTCGATGAAGACATCAACTCACTGGTCGCCGCCGCCCGGGCGTTGTATAAGTATCACCGCGCCACCTGGCTTAAAACCAACAAACCGTTCGGCCTCGAAGTGCTCGAGCAGCGCTACGGCGGCCAGTGCGCCCGGCTGGAAAGCATGCGTGATCGACTGGCCGACTACCTAAGCGGCGACGCCGACACCATCGCCGAGCTGGACGAAATGATGCTGCGAATTCACGACCACTTCGAGAGCCAGAACCTGGTCATCAACCACGGCCGCGCCGTTACGCCAAGCCGTATCAGGTAAGTTGTCCGGCGGGGGCCAAACGTCCAGTGACTTCATCGGCGGTGTAATCATCGACCAGCTCGACGACGAAACGCGTCGCTGGGCGCACGATCTGGGGCGACGCCTGGCGGAAATTGCGAAGTGAATGGGCGCCGACTGACCTGCACAACCAGGCACCACTGATATAATACCGCTGATGTTCACCATCGAAGACAAAGTTGTCGTCTGGCCCGAACTGGGGCAAAACCCCTCGGTCGGGCGTGTCGCCAACGGTGACCTGCTCGTGCTGTATGCCGACCTGACGGACGTGATGGCGGGTGCCCGTCATTTTCTCGTGCGCTCGGACGATGGCGGGCACACATGGTCGAAACCACAATTGGTCGTGGAATCGGACCTGCCCGACGGCGGTGTGGGCGGCACACTGACATGCCTAGATGATCTGTGCCTGATCTCGTATCTCGAGGGCTCGGACCTCAAGCGCAAGCCGAAGAACCTGAAGCGCAGCCGAATCATCCATTCGACCGACGGCGGGCGAACGTGGTCGAAGCCACGCCCGATCAACGAGCAGGTGGACGCGGCGATGCCGCTGTCGCCGTTCGGAAAAATCATCCGGATCCGGGCAACCGGCGAGTTGCTGATGCCCGCCTACTGGTGGGCCATCGCAGCCGAACGGCGCGCAACGGGCGGGCAAGACAACATCCTCAGCTCGACCGACGATGGCGCGACGTGGTCGCTAAAGGGCCACATCACACGCGATCCCGCCCTGGAGGGCTATTTCATCGGTGAAACCGAGATGATCGAACTGGCCGACGGCCGGTTGCTGGCAATCACACGCGGCAACGCCGAGCCGGCCAGCCGAGTGCCGTTCGGTTTTCGCAGCATCTCACAAGACGGCGGCGCGACCTGGGACACCGAGCAGATCAACATCGCTATCTGCGAGCCACGCCTGATCCGCACGCAGGACAACCGGATCCTGCTGCTGGCGCGTTCATGGCCGGGCAACATCGTGTTCTACTACCGACCGCTGCGCGACGACGAGCGCGAACCAGGCTCGAGCCAGAAGGAAACCGTCGACGTACAAGTGCTTGACGATTACCGAACGCCGGTGCGCGAGTTCGGCCTCACCCTGTTTACCACAAATGATGACGGGCGCACCTGGCAACCCATGCTGACCATGCAGAATCCTCGCCCCGACAGCGTCGCCAAGTATCGCGAAATGACGGCCGCGAACCCGTTGCTCGGCCATCGCTACCAAGCCGGATACGGCGACATCGTCGCACTCGGTGACGACCGCTACTTTGTCGCATACCGCGAGGCTGACCCGCTGATGCCCGATCTACGCCCGGGGCTGACCTACAGCCATGCCTTTCAACGCTTTATCGCGGGCAACATCGTTCGCATCCGCTGAGACTCGCCGCTTGGCTGCGCTCCGATAACGCACTCGATGGGAGAAAGACCCGCGCGGATTATGACGATAGTATTGTCTGTATGTGCCTCCTGGCACGCACCCGGGTGTAACAGGAGCGTGTGATTCCCATGTTGATTGATCGATCATATCGCAAACATCCGATGGGGCGGGCGGCGATGCGGTTGGTGCAGTCGGTATTCGAACTGATCCAACTGTTTCCCGACAGCGAAAAGAGCGGAATGGCCTCCATGCTGAAACGCACGGCGGCGTCAATCCCACCGAAGATTGCCAATACATTCATGCAGGACGAACCGGCCGACGCCGCCAAGGCGCTCGAGTCGGTGATCGTTTCGCTCCGCGAACTGGCGGGCTATTTAGACGTGGCGCAACAGCTTCGCATGACCAACCGCCGGCACTTTCGCCGACCGCGACGCCGGGCCAATACCCTGTATGCTCGGGTACGTGAAGTTCTCGATGCGATCGAGGCCTTCGAGGCGCAATCGCCACAACCGCAGTTTCACCTCGCGGCGTGATCATTTCCACCCGACGGCTTCGTGTCCCTTCGCGTGCAAGCACCTTTCGACGAATCGGCACCGAACCGGGTCCGGCTCATCCGACCTGAACAGCCCGCTCATGAAACTACCCGCGCCGGCCGCAGCGCAGCATCAAGGGCGGCGGCCGCCGCGAGCAACACCCCTACCCACAGTATCCACGCCCGACCTCCGCGGATCATGGTTCATGCTCCCGGTGAGAGGCCCCGCTCGCCCATTTGGCATATTGTACGTCACGAGTCTTCCACCGATGCCCACCGAGCACAAAATGCGGACGACGCGCGACGGACCGGTCGTGGTCAGCGAGCGGACACTGCGCGCCATGGTCGCGATTCGGCGTGACAAGCTGCTGGCAGCGTTGTACGGCGAGGTCGTCATGTCACAATCCACTCACGACGCGATGAGGGACGAGATCAGCGGCGACACGCCCCGGCCCTGGCTGCGCGTGGAAGCGGATCGGCCGGAACAGACG
>CAUYYV010000063.1:0-13002 GCA_963577075.1 Phycisphaerae bacterium | reverse complement strand
ATCCACTGGGAACCGCGGGTAAAAAACGACTCGACGCTGTCACGCCGTGACATGATCCGCGTGGTTTTTCATCTTGCGCACACACATTCATACTTTTGGGAATTGGCGACCCGTGACGCGATCCTCGACGCAGTTGAGAACCTGATCGGGCCGCAGATCAAACTTTATTCCGACCAGATGTTCGTCAAGCCAGCGCACCACGGCACCGAGGTGCCCTACCATCACGACTCGGCGTACTGGCCCTTTGCAGACCCCGGGCTGGTCAGTTGCTGGCTGGCGATTGACGACTCGACGATCGACAACGGGTGCGTCTGCTACGTCCCCGGCTCGCACTTGGAGGATATTCCCCATCAACACATCGACACGGATCTGCCCAACAGGACAGGCGCCGTGCCCGGCGTGATCGACCCGTCGCGCGAGGTGCCGGTGCAACTCGAGGCCGGCAGCGCGTGCATCCACCATTCGCTGACCGTTCACCGAAGCGCCGCCAATCGAAGCGGCCGCAGCCGGCGCGGATGGGCATTGATTTACTATCCGGCAGGCATGCGGTTCGAGAAACCTCGCTCGGCGCCGTACGATCCCGTCCTCGTGCGCACACGCAGCCGGATCACCACGTAGCCTCAAAAAGCGGTCGGCCGCGGAATAAGCGCCGCCGGGCCATGACACGGAAAACTGGTGCTACCGCGCCGCTTGGCTAAACTTACTTGGGATGATCTCGCTCAGCTCCCGGATCCTGGACAACGGCAACCGCGACTACACCCGTCGTCGCAAGCCATCGTGGCTACGCGCCCAGTTGCCAGGCGGACCGGGGTACCAGAGGCTGCGCAAGCTGGTCGACGAGCATCGCCTGCACACCGTCTGCGAGTCGGCCAAGTGCCCCAACCTCGGCGAATGCTGGGCGCGTGGCACGGCGACGATCATGATCCTTGGCGATGTGTGTACCCGGTCGTGCGGGTTCTGCCACATCCATACGGGTCGTCCGAGCACGCTCGACACCGACGAGCCGCGTCGCGTCGGCCAAAGCGTTGCACGGATGGGCCTGCGCCACATCGTGATCACCTCGGTCAACCGCGACGAGCTTGCTGATGGCGGTGCCGCAATCTGGGCCGAGACGATTCGCCGGATCAGGAGCGCCGCGCCGCGCACCAGCATCGAGGTGCTGATCCCCGATTTCGCCGGTGATTGGGGGGCGCTGCAACTCGTGATCGACGAGAGGCCGAACATCCTCAACCACAACATGGAGACCGTTCGTCGGCTATATTCCACCGTCCGACCGCAGGCCAAATACGATCGCTCACTTGAACTGTTGCGCCGCAGCAAGCAGGCCGGCCTGACGACCAAGACCGGCATTATGGTCGGCATCGGCGAGCACGATGATGAAGTGGTCCAACTGATGCGCGATGTACTCGACGGTACTCAAACCTCAGGCCTCAAGCCGCAAGCTTCCGGCACCTGTGACATCCTCACGATTGGCCAGTATCTCCAGCCGACGCCCGATCATCTGCCGGTATCGCGATGGGTCCACCCGGAACAGTTTGCCGCTTTCAAACAGCTGGGAGAGTCACTGGGCTTTGGCCATGTCGAGTCCGGCCCGCTGGTCCGCTCCAGCTACCATGCCGAAGACCAGGCCGTGGCCCTGACCTGACATCCATGCGCTTGCCCGCCGTTCCATCCGTCGGTGCAGCCCAACTTCGCCAGCCGCCCACCGTCAGGGTGGTGAGCGGCGGCTCGCAGCGTCGTGGCCGGTCGGATGGCCTATACTTACGGTTTTCACCGCGTGGCGGTGACCTCCGGAACCAGGAATAGCGGTCATGAAACCACCAAAGAAGATTGTGCTCGCCTACTCAGGCGGGCTGGACACGTCTGTCATTCTGCCCTGGCTCAGAGGCCGATATCCGGGAGTGCAACTGGTCGCGTTCGCCGCGGACCTCGGCCAGGGTGACGAACTCAAGGGTATCGTAAAGAAGGCGAAACAGAGCGGCGCCGACCAGGTCGTCGTCAAAGATCTTCGCCGTGAGTTTGCCGAGCAGTATTGCTTCCCGATGCTGCGCGCCCACGCGACATATGAAAACGATTACCTGCTGGGCACCTCCGTGGCGCGCCCGCTGATCGCCAAACATCAGGTCCTCGTGGCCAAGCAGAGCGGTGCCGATGCCGTTGCCCACGGCGCAACCGGCAAGGGCAACGACCAAGTTCGTTTCGAACTGACGTACAAGGCGTTGAACCCGAAGCTGAAAATCATCAGCCCATGGAAGGATCCGGCGTTTGAGCTGACCAGCCGCGAAGCCGCCGTCGATTACGCACGCCGGCATAATATCCCTATCGATCAGACTAAAAAGAAAAACTATTCGCGCGACCGCAATCTCTGGCACATGTCACATGAGAGCGGCGAGATCGAGGATCCCGCCAACGAGCCCTACGACGCCTGTCTCGTGATCTCCGTACCGGCCACCAAGGCGCCCAACAAGCCGCAGTACGTAACGGTCGAGTTCCGCGCCGGCGTGCCCGTGGCCGTCGGCGGTAGGCGGCTTCCCGGCCACGAGGTCATTGACAGGCTCAACCGCGTCGGCGGCAAGCACGCCATCGGGCAGGTCATCATGGTCGAGAACCGGCTCGTGGGCATGAAAAACCGTGGCGTCTATGAGACGCCCGGCGGCACGATCCTCTACGAAGCGCACAAGGCGTTGCAGCAGTTGTGCGTCGAGCGTGATACTTTTCACTTCTCACAACAGGCCTCGTTGCGCTATGCCGAACTGGTCTACTACGGCCAGTGGTTTCATCCGTTGCGCGAATCGCTTCAGGTATTCTTCGACGAAATCAATCGCCCGGTGAGCGGCAAGGTTCGACTCAAGCTTTACAAGGGCCGAGTCGTGGCCGTCAGTGCCACCTCGCCGAAAAGCCTGCACGACGTGAAATTGTCCAGCTTCACCATGGGCGACTACGACGTCACCGCAGCCCGTGGGTTTATCGACCTGTTTGGCCTGCCCATGCAGGTGCGCAGCATGCGGCAGAAAACAAAGGGATGACGCGGACAACCAGCTGGCCCTGACCGTGTGCAACCAAACAAAAACTGCTCCAGCAGGCTCGAAACAGTCCGGCAAACGTCTGATTTGCGGATTTTGTTGTGCCTATCGCGGTGTTTGGTTTTCAACGGTCGAGAACGAATAGGATTCACCGCATTTACATACATCACAGGTGTACGAGCGGCTGAACGTGCAGGACGTCAAGATCCAGGTAAAGCCATATCAGGTCTGCCGGTTTCTTCGGATCGGGCAGTGGTATAATCCAATTTGATGGAGTAAAAATTTGACAGACCATCACATCAACATCTTCTTCAGCGATGAAGACGGGGGTTACATCGCGGATATTCCAGATCTCAAGGCGTACTCGACGTTTGCCGCGATACCGAAGCAGGTGCTGTGCGAGGTCGAGGCTGCGCATCAAGTCCGGTTGGAGGCGCCGCGGACCGCAGGCAATCCCCTCCCGGAGCCGACAGGCCCCCTCATGATCTGTCAGGGGGCGATATGAGAAGCGGATCGGCACCTTGACGCTCCATTGCTTTGCGCCAAGCCCAACGGAAACAAACCTCGAAGACCACGCGATGACCACCGACAATCTTGCAAATTCGTTTGTACCTGAAGGTTTCGATGCCGGTGATTTTGGCGCGATCGAGCCGTTGCTGTGCCGATTGCTCGATCGCCCGATTGCATTATCGCAAGAACTGCGCCGTTGGCTGGCAGACCTTGCTGAGCTGTATGAGGCCATTGACGAATACGAGACGCGCCGGATGATCGAGCACGCCTGCCACACCGATGACGAAGAAAAAGAGCGGGCGTACCTTCATTTCGTGCGCGAAGTCGAGCCAAAACTCAAACCGATCGTTTTCAAGCTGAAGAAGAAATTTCTCGCCCGCCCGCAGCGCGCACAACTCACGCAGCCGGGCGAGACGATGATCACGCGCGACTGGTCAGCGGATGTCAATATTTTCCGCGAAGTCAACGTGCCGTTGCAGACGAAAAATACCGAGTTGAGCGCGCAATACAACAAGATCTGCGGCGCGATGACCGTCGAATATCGCGGCGAGCAATACACTCTCCAGCAAATGGGCCGGTTCCTCGAAGAGCCCGACCGCGACACCCGGGAGCAGGCATGGCGACTGGTGGCACAGCGTCGACTTGATGACCGCGATCGGATCGAAGACATATTTGACCAGATGCTCGACACAAGGCAGCAGGTCGCCGCCAATGCGGACTTTGCCGACTATCGCGCGTACGCATGGAAAGCGAAGAAGAGGTTTGATTATACGCCCGATGATTGCACGGATTTCGCCGACGCCGTCGAACAACAGTGCATGCCGCTTGTGCATCAGATTGACGGGCATCGGCGCGAAGCGCTCGGGCTAGATACGCTGCGCCCCTGGGACCAGAACGTGGACCTGAAGCAACGGCCGCCGCTGCGGCCGTTTGACGCCTCGGACATTGATGGATTCGTGGACAAGACGCGTCGGATCTTTGAACGAATCCAACCGGAGCTTGGCGAGCAATTCGATCATATATGCACCGCGGGCAACTTGGATCTGGACAGCCGACCGGCAAAGCGTCCGGGCGGATTTCATGCCGCGCTGCAGGCGTCACGCCAGCCGTTCATCTTCATGAATGCGGCCGGCCTGCAGCGCGACGTCGACACGCTGCTTCACGAGGGCGGTCACGCATTCCACTACCAGGCTGCCTGCGACGAGCAGATGCTGTTTACCCGGCAGGCGCCGCTCGAATTCTGCGAGGTCGCCAGCATGTCGATGGAACTACTCGGCCGCGAACATTACCGGGAGTTTTACGGCGACGACGGCGACGGTCGTGCCGAGGCCGACCGCGCCAAGCGGTGTCAACTGGAACACATCGTGGTGCAGTTGTTGCCGTGGATTGCAACGATCGACGGGTTTCAACACTGGCTGTACACGCACCCCGGCCACGAACGCAGCGAACGGGCCGAGGCCTGGCGGACCGTGTTCGAAAGGTTCATCAGTCCGATGATCGACTGGTCCGATCTCGAAGACATCCAACACGCCTGGTGGCAGCCGCAGTTGCATCTGTTCAACTATCCGTTCTACTACATCGAGTACGGGATCGCGCAGCTCGGGGCGTTGCAGGTGTGGGCCAACCACCGTCGTGATCCTCAAAAGTCTCTGCGCGATCTGCAAGCCGCCCTCGCGCTGGGGGGATCTCAGCCGTTGCCGAAACTGTTTGACGCAGCGGGTATCCGGTTCGACTTCTCACGACAGACCGTCGAGCCGATGATCGCCATTGTACGGGAAGAACTCGAGCGTCTGCCGAGATGACGCGATTGACCATGACAGGAGCGTAACGTGCGATTGGCGTTCATCGGATCAACCGGACATCAGAAGTTGTACAAGTTCGTCACAGATGAGCGTGACCAGGTCAGCGCCGTCGCCATCGCGCCCGGGGGAAACGGCAGTGATGCTCGCGTAGCGGCATGCGATATCTTCGACAACGTCGAACAATTCGATGATCCGCTGGAAATGATGGATAAATTCAAACCCGACTTTGTAAACGTCGGTGCCGTGTATGCGCTCAACGGCGATTTCGTCGCAGCAGCGATGCAGCGTGACATACCGGTCTGCTCGGACAAGCCAATTGCCGCTTCATGGCCACAGTACGATCGGCTGGCGGCATTGGCCGGAGCCGATCCCGGCCGCATTGTGGTGACCGAGTTTCAGTTGCGCAGTCGCCCGGCCTTTCGAGCAGCACGCGCTGCGATCGCCGAGGGCTTGATCGGCCAGGTCGTGCTCGCCACAGGACAGAAGAGTTACCGGATCGGCACCAACCGACCGGCGTGGTATTCAAACCGCGACCAATACGGCGGAACAATCCTGTGGATCGCCAGCCATGCCGTCGACTTTATCCGCTTCGCCACGGGCCTGGAGTACTCAAGCGTCTACGGCGAGCAGGCCAATATCTCGAAACCGCAATACGGCTCGATGGAAGAGGTGACAGTCAGCATCTTCGGCCTGGAAAACGGCGGCAAGGCGATCGTGCACGCCGACTACAACCGCCCGGCCAAGGCGCCGACGCACGGGGACGATCGGCTTCGCGTGGTCGGGTCGGCGGGATTGGTAGAGGTGCGCGATGGGCGGTGCATGCTGATGACCAATGATCAGGATCCGGTCGACATCACCGGCCGCGTTGATCCGGCCGAAGCGCATCACGAAATCCTTGCCGCTCTACGCGGCAAAGCGAGCGATATTTACGGCACGCAAACCTCGCTGCGATCGGCGAAGGTACTGCTGCACGCCCGCGACGCGGCCGACGAGGGCCGTGTCGTGACGATCACCGGCTGAGCCTGTCGCATGATTGTGCTGGACGACGCTCCTGATGGGCGTCTGCTGGTGCGCCAACCGGACCACGCTCTCAGCAGCGCACAGATCGCCCGTTCATGGCGACGGCCGGAGGAGATCGGCGCCACGATGTGGGTCCGCTTTCTCGATGCCGTGCGCTGCCACGACGACGGCTGGCGCGACATCGAGCGGGATCCGATCCTCGACGCCGCCGGCCGGCCCCACGATTTCAAATCTATCCCAACGGCCAAGCACGTCGAGGTCTGGCAATGCGGCATCAAACTGGCCAAGCGTCGTGACCCCTACACCGCCCTCCTCGTCGCGCTGCACGCACGCTGGCTGTATACCCACGTCGAGCAAGACTGCGTTGAGGACACACGTCTTGCACAGGTATTTGTTGATTGTGTGACGCAATCCATTGACCATCTCATCAAATTGATCGAAAGCGGCGGCGATGAGCGTAGCGTGGTGACACCGTCTAATCTGTCCATGGGCAGGCGGCTGATGGGATTCTTTGACGCGATTTCACTGGCGATGCTGGGCGTGGTTCCGTGGATAGAACAGACGGAACCCCTCGCATTTGCCCACGAACACACGGTGTTGCAGTTGAACACGAAAATTATTTCTGCCGGTGAGCAACAAGTCAGCATCAGGCCATGGCCATTTGAGTCGGACCGACTTGAGGTTACGACAATCGGCGTCAGACTTGCCCGTGCGAAGTTCGATAATGCGCAACAGGTATCGGCACTGATCGAATGTGCCGATCCGGTGCGTCTGCGTTGGGATCTGGTGCCGGCGTGATGCAACAACGACACACGGTATAATGGCATTATCGGTGACGACCGAAGGGAACGATTTATGGGCGACAAGATCGAGGGAATATTCTGTCCGCACATGGTGCCACTTGACGACACGGGCGCGATCAATGAATCGGAACTTCGCCGGCTGATCGATTTCCTGATCGAGCGTGGCATCACGGGCCTGTATCCAAACGGTTCAACGGGTGAGTTTGTGCGCTTGAGCGAGTCGGAGCGGCGTCGTGTCATCGAGATCGTACAAAACCAGGCCGCCAGCGCCGGTCGCCCGGTGCCCGTGCTGGCTGGCGCATACGAGGCGAACATCGACGCCACGGTGGATGCGATGAACTATTACGCCGACCTCGGCTGCCGCGCCGGTGCAATTATTGCGCCGTATTACTACAAGATGAGCCAGGACAGCATCCGCCAGTATTTCGAGGACCTGGCCGAGCGATCCCGGCTTGACATCATCCTGTACAACATCCCGCAGTTCTCGAACGAGATAGCGATTGAGACGGTCGTGGCGTTGTGCCAGCACCCGCGGGTGGTGGGCATCAAGGACTCGGCTCGCGACCTGCCGCGGTTCCTCGTGACGGTTAACAAGGTGCGACCGCTGCGCCCGGATTTCTCGTTCCTGATCGGCTGCGAGGAGATCCTGCTGCCGGCACTGCTCATGGGAGGAGACGGCGGGACGATCGCGACCTCCGGCGTCGTGCCGGAGATGATCATGAAACTTTACAACCTCGCCCGTGAAGGACAGATTGAACTGGCAAAGAAAATTCAGTTCCAGATGCTCGATCTGATCGAGGTGATGCTACTGGGCGCCGATTTTCCCGAGGGGTTCCGCGCCGGCATGACCGTGCGTGGGTTCAACATGGGCCGTGGCAGACAACACCAGTCGAACGCGGCGCAGGCCAATATCGAGAACATCACGCGTACAATCCAGTGCCTGATCGCCGAGCACGGCCTCGTCGCTACCCCGCCAGGCGGATGCGATCTGCCCGCCATCGACCAGCAAACAGTGCAGGATATTGTGGTGCGCGTGATGGCGCAATTGAGCAGGTGAAGGAGAAGTATCTGGCGTCCAGAGACCGGATAAGAGGTGGTTTGGGGGCGCGCAATATGTGCGGGTTAAACGCGGTGAGGATTTGGATGTATGGCGATGGGCGATTCAGCTGGTCAACGAAGTGTACCGGCTGACTAAATGACTGCCGGATGACGAGCAGTTTGGGCTGATCAGTCAGATGCGCAGAGCTGCGGTTTTGATTTCAACATCCATCGCGGAAGACGCCGCCCGCAACCATGCGAACTAGTTCCTCCGCCATCTTTCGATGGCAAAGGGCTCATTGGCCAAACTGGAAATATTCTTTGCAATACTGATGAACCGACATATTTGAGCAGGCAAGACCTCCAACAGAGTCAGGACCTGTCGATCGGGGTCGGCCGAATGCTAAACGGCTTACAACGTTCACTGCGCAACCACTCTGAACTGATCCGACCGGCCCACCGGCCACTGTTGCCATGTCCACAACCACATACAACCTCGCCCTTGTTGAAGTGATGGGCCTGGCTCCCGCACTGATCATCGCTGACCAGGCGGTGAAGGCGGCGAAGGTACGGATCGTCGGGGTGGAGGGCAACACGGGCCAAGAGTGCCTGATCAAGATGGCGGGTGACGCGGCGAACTGTCGGATGGCCCTGGACGTGGCGCGGGGCATCGCCGAGCAGATGCGCGCCAAGTTCACCGCAACACTGCGGTTACAATTTTCCGACTCCGATGACGTGCCCATGATCGACACGCCGCAGGAGTTCAGTCCGATTACACAGGGTTATTTGCACCTGCTGCCACGCAGCGGGGGCGAACGAAAGGAACAGACCACCATGCAGGCACTGGGATTGTTGGAGACGCAGGGTTTAACGGGTGTGATCGAGGGTGCCGACGCGATGCTCAAGACCGCGGCCGTCGAGATCGTGGGTAAGGAAAAAATCGGCGCGGCGCACGTGACGGTGATGGTCCGCGGCGACGTGGCGGCGGTGACAGCGGCGATTGAAGCAGGGTCCGCCGCGGCGCAGAAAGTCGGTAAGCTAGTCGCTGCGCATGTCATCGCACGCCCGCACGAGGGGTTGGCAAAGTTGCTGCCGGAGTAATTCTCGCCTGGTTCAATCGGTCTTCGCGATGCCGATCACGCCGACGCCAATGCGAGATCCGGCGTTGCCCGTCGGCTGTCCGCCATCGTCGGCCTTGGCGTGAATAATTACGGCACGACCTAGCACCGGGTTGTGGAAACCGTCGAGCGAGATGTTATCCACGATGTTCCGATATGAGGCGAATCCCCTGGCGTCGGCGGTGAGGTTGCCCAGATCGCCCGCGTGACGCTTCGATTCGTCGGGCAACGCGTGGTCATGGCCGTCGGGATTGTAGTGTCCGCCGGCACTCTTGCCGGACGGGTCACGCGTATCTCCGAACTGATGAATGTGGATCGCGTGCCTGCCGTGGGGCGTCAGGCCCTGAAGATCGGCGGTAACGACCACCTCGTCACCACGCTGGACTAATTCGACGACACCCGTGACCGAATTGCCCTGCGTCGGGCGCATCATGGCGACCGCGTGATGAACCCCGCCGGTGCAGCCGACGTTGACGGCAACCAGCGCAGCAAGTGCGGTCATGCGTGTGACAGTTCTCATAACGCTCCCTTTCAGATAGGCGCATGCGGTGATAAGTAACCCATGCCTTATGTTGACCGTCGCGACGGTTGCGGTCAAACAACACCAAGCAAATCTACTTGCCGTCACCCGGATTCGGTGTGTGACCCCGGCATGTAAGGCTTGGAGGCTTGAACTTCGCCCTGCTGGTCGCCCAAGCCTTAATCCCCGCACCTGGCATCGAGCAGAGTGCGACAACCGCCGCAGGAAGGGGCGGGTGGGCGGCGAAAAGGATGGCCAGTGTCGTGAAACTGATCCTGTTTCAGGGACAAGTGCGCCAAGAATGCCAAGGCGCCAGATACCGGCATCGCAGACGACAACCTGTGGCTGAAATTACCCCTGGGCTGACGAAGCCACGCCGCCTAGTTTTGCCTGCTCGACCGGCCAATTCACCAGTTGATCTCGTCCCAGCCCGTGTAAGGCTGCAATCGGTTGATCGACTGGCTGGTCAGGCTCCATTCGACGTGTCCGTCAACGTAACAGACGTTGCCACCGCCACGATGGCTGTCGCGCGCCTGCAACTCGAGAGGACCGGTCACGCCGAAGGCCGCCCAAAATCCTTTTTCGCTGTGCGGTTCGACGAGCGCCGGCTGCCGGTCGGGCTCATCGATGTAGATGGGTCCGAACGCGTCGTACGGGTCTCCGTAGCCGATGATGTAGCGGCCGGCCCAGTGGAGATTGGGGATATAGGACCGCCGCGCCGGATCTTGCTCTATCGAGCCGTGCGTCAGCATCCGGCCGTGAAAGTTGCGGTGCTGGTTGTCGAGAATGTCGCCAAAGTTGCCCGTCCCGGCGATCAAGAAATAGGTCGTACCATGCATTCCACCTCCGTAGTTACCCGTCGGTACGGTGTCGAGTCGTGGATCGCGCGAAGGGCAACGCAGCACATCCATCGAGTCCAGGTAATCGTCCAGCACGCCGCCGAAGTGCGTATACCCGCCTCCGTGATACTGAAGCGGCACGTTCGGCCGCGCATAAGTCACCGGCGGAAAGAATCCAGCATGGTCCTGCGCGTAGATGGCCTGCATGAGAAATATCTGCCGCGTATTGCTCTGACACCGCATCTGCCGGGACCTTTCGCGCGCCTTTTTCATCGCGGGCAAAAGAAGGGCAATCATCATCGCAATGACCGCAATGACCAGAAGCATCTCCACGAGCGTAAATGCCGGCAGGCCATGCCCCAACCGTCTCTGATTGTGACGTTGCATGATGTGCAAGTACATGGTTCTGCGCGATTGACCAGCCTTTAGATGCAACCCGAAGAGGGTCGTTTCAGCCGGCCCACGCCCCTTCTAGTCGCTGTTGAACGTAACATTGAACGCGCGTGGCTCGAAAACACGCTGAGCCACCTTGAGTGTAAGCACAATCCATAGCGGGCCCGGCTTCGATTCTGCATCGCCCGACCAAGACACATTGAATGCCAACTCACCGGAGGAAAGATCAAGCGATTGTGTCTCTACGATCCATTTGGTTTTTGTGTCGGCCCCAACGATCAACCGCGTTTGTGCCGGTAGTTTCGAGATATCGAGGATATTGCGGTCTAACACGACACGCATCTTTCCACCGGCGTCGATCAACTGGCCGGTGAGATGGTGACGATGGCTCGCCGGGTGCTGAAGGTCGTTATACACCATGTGAATCGCCTTCGCGGTGGCGGAATCAACGGCTTTGGCGAGCACCTCCGGCTGAAACGTGTCACTTCGCTTGATCAGTGTCATGCGATCGATCACCCCTCCGTCGATGTCCCGGACGATCATGTCGAGCCGATCGCCTTCAATCTGGAAGGTGCAATAGTGATGCACGCCGGCCTCTTTTTCCGCGATCGGCGTAACAGTGGTGTTGGGGTTGACCATTCCGCCACCACCGCCAGTGGTGATATTAATCACGGGTTTCCGCCCAGATTCGCCGATGGGCAGCAACCTGGTGTACACGTGATAGTGCCCGTTGATGACCAGGTCAGCATCCAGCCGTTCGACGAGCGGGCGAAATTTCTTCTGCCCCATCAGCCGGTCTCCATTGGCTGTGTGAAACATCGGATGGTGCAGCGCGATGATCTTCCATTTCGCATCTGACGATTTTATCTGTCGCTCGAGCCAGGCCAACTGCTTCTCACCACGCTGGCCGCCCAAGCCCCACGTGCTCTCGAGCACCATGACATGTACATCCCCGAAGGTGAAGCTCTGCCACATCGCACCCTCGCGCCCGAACAGGACGGGAAAATAACGCCCGTCGTCGTGATTGCCGCGCGCGACCCAGATCGGAGATTTCTGCATAAACGGCTTGCCCGGATCAAAAAACTGTACTTTCCATTCATCCCACCGGCTTCCCTTTTCAACGCAGTCGCCGACGTGCAGGACAAAGTCGGGGCGTTCCGCCGCGATGGCCAGCGCAAGTTGGCTGTGGATCTGCCAGCCGGTCTGCGTATCGCCGTAGGCCACGAACCGCACGGGACCCGGTTTGTCGCGGGCGGTGCGGAACGATCCGCGGGCTACTTTACCTCCACTGGTCACCTCGTATTCATACAATGTATAGGGTCGCAGCCCCTCTAATCTGACAGCCTGGCGGTTTGCTTCGCGGTCGACCATGCGTTTAACGGTCGCGTCGGCGCAAAACTCTTCGTCGCCATTGCGCACAACGACACTGCCGGCCTCAACGCCTTCGAGGCTGATCCAGAAAATAGTCGCCTCGGTTGCGCTGACCAGGCTTACATAGGGTGCTATGAAAAATGGCGCATCGGCGTCGATCACAGCGCGACATTCGGTGGCCCGGTTCAGGGCTCTCCGGCCCCATCCGGAACTGGCGCCGAGGGCCACCGCCTTTTCGTGAAATGACAGCGCTTCCTCGTAGCGGCGCTGCGCCTGCAGAAGATCACCGGTCGCAACGAACGCGGCCTGATGAAACCATTTAGGCGCGCCGGTCACCTCGGTGACGCCGATGAACGATTGGTACGCTTTGCCCTTCCTGCCGATCTTGTTGTGGGTATACCCCGCCGCCAGTCGCGCTCCCGCCCGCGCGGCCGGCTCGACACCTTTGATGGCCTCGACCGCCACGTAAGCGGACAGCGCTTCTTCGAGCCCGCCGCTGAGTTGAAGGCATCTACCGATCTGCAATTGCAGCTTTGCCCGAAACGATCCGGGTACGCCGGGTATC
>CAUYYV010000062.1:0-13049 GCA_963577075.1 Phycisphaerae bacterium | reverse complement strand
GCCGTCGTACCGCCAAGCTCAAGGAGGTCGACAGCGGCGTGGTTGATATGACGCCGATCGTCCTGGAGAACCTCGAGAAACTGAAGATCGACTACCTCGTAGCCATCGGTGGTGACGATACGCTCAGTTACGCTCACGTGCTCCATAATTATGGTGTGCCGATCGTGGCGGTCCCCAAGACGATGGACAACGACGTGCAGAATACCGAGTACTGCATCGGGTTTTCATCGGCGATGACACGTGCTGTCGATGCCATCACGCGGTTGCGCACGACCCTCGGATCGCACGAGCGGATCGGCGTAGTGCGCATTTTCGGACGCGATGCGGGGTTCACCGCGCTCTACACCGCCTATGTGACTTCGGTGCGGTGCTGCATCCCCGAATCGAAGTTTGACCTCAAGAAGCTGGTCGATCTGTTGATTGAGGACAAGAAGCTCAACCCAAGCCGGTATGCTCTGCTTTTGATGTCGGAAGGCGCTGCATGGTCCGGGCACAGCGTGCAGCGGTACGGCCCGCCCGATTTGTTCGGACATCGCAAGAAGGTGAACATCGCCGAGTCCTTTGCCGAGAAGCTGGAGGAAATGTCGAGTGGGCGCACGACCGTAATGGACCTGACGTATGAGTTGCGCAGCGGCGAGCCGGACTTTCTCGACAAGATGGTGGCCACGACGTTCGCGACGATGGCATTCGACTGTGCCGCCCAGGGCGCAGTGGGGCGGATGATGGCGGTGAGAAACGGCTGCTACACGGATACGGAGATTCCTGATCCAGGGATGGGTCCCCGTCGCGTGGATATCGAGACCATGTACGATAGTGCGCGGTTTCGACCAAATTACATGACCAAGCGGGGGTTGCCGATTTTCATGGTGCAGGTCTGACCGCGTTGGCTGGCCACGCGTTGGTCGGGCTGGTCACCGCGGTTGATCAAGGAACCGCGCCAACTCGTCTCGCTCGAACACGGGCAGGTTTCTGACCTCTTCACCGTCCGCCAGGTGCAGCCCATCGGTCGGTGCGGTGACAGCGCCGATATCGCACGCCGCGATGCCCTGTGCCCGCAGCGCCGCAATCAGCGTGGGCGCATCGGCGGGCGGTACGACAGCCAGCAGCGATCCCGATGCGATCAATCCCAGCGGATCCAGCCCCAGGGCAACGCAAATCGCCTGGCATTCATCAATCACCGGGATGCGATCGGCGTATACCGTCAGTCCGACGCCGGCGGCTTTGGCAATCTCGAGAAGTCCTGTCGCCAGTCCGCCTTCCGTCGGGTCGTGCATCGCGTTGACCCTCACGCTGTTGCATGCGATGCGAGCGGCGGGCACGATGCTGATGCCGGGCGCGAACAGCAACCGGTTGGCCTGGTCGATGACGGCTTGATCCACGCCGGCGCGACGCAGTGGTTTCTCCGCCTCGCGGGCCAGAATGGCGGTCCCCTCGACCGCGATGGCGCCGGCCAGCACGATGCGGTCGCCAGGTTGGGCGCCACCGCTGCGAACGACCCGTTCCTTATCAACCTCGCCAAGCAGAGCGCCAACGGCGATCGGGCGATTCAGGTCGTGCGTGATCTCCGTGTGACCGCCCACGAGCGTGATCTCCATCGCCGCGCAAGCGTCGCGCAACTGCTTGAACAGGTCGCCGACCTGCTCAGCCGATGTCGCCTCGGGCAGCAGCAGCGTGGCCATCAACCAGCGGGGCGTCGCGCCCATCACTGCCAGATCGTTGGCGTTGATCTGCACCAGGTACCAGCCGATCCGATCGGTCGCGAAGGTGATCGGGTCGGTATTGGCGACCAGATATCGATCGCCGAAGTCGATCAGGGCCGCGTCCTCCCCCGGACGGGGCCCCAACGCTACCCGTGGATCGGTTATCTCGATTTCACCCAACAGCCGCGACAGCATGTCGAGTGGTAGTTTCCCTGTTTTCATCGGTTCGGTCTCGCTCACGTGACGTGAACAACCGGTAGACTATACACCAGTTGAGGCCACTGCTGCATGAACTGGTTGTAACGGTATCGGGAGGCGATCTCATAAGCGCCGATCAACTGACGATTCAGACCAAGCCCGCCCTGACCAATGCTGTCATGCTGATGGGCCTGACCGGGTGGATGGACGGCGGTGATGTGTCCACCGGGACGATCGACTATCTCGTCGAGAAATTGGACGCCCAACCGTTTGCCCGGATCGAGCCGGACGATTTTTTCATCCTCAACTTTCCCGGGTCGATGGAGATTAGCGCACTTTTTCGTCCGCACCTGAAGATCGAGGACGGCCTGGTCCACGCGTTCGACATGCCGGACAACCGGTTCTACTTCGATGCGACCCACAATCTGGTGCTGTTCAGCGGCAAGGAACCGAACGTCCGGTGGACCGACTATGTCCGCTGCGTCCTTGCTGCCGCGTCGGTGGCGAACGTGGAGCGTATTTTCTTTGTGGGCAGTGTTGGTGGGCTCGTGCCGCACACGCGCGAGCCGAGGATGTTCAGTTCCGTGTCACATGCGGATATGAAAGCAGTGCTGCAACCGCACGGGATCAATTTCACCAACTATGAGGGTCCGGGCAGCGTCATTTCGTACATGATGACGATGGTGGATGAACGTGGCCCGGAGATGGCGACGCTGGTGGCCGAGATCCCGCCGTACGTGCAGGGCCGCAATATCCGCTGCATTGCAGCCGTCATCCGCAAGCTTTCCGCCGTGCTGGAGATGCCTGTCGATCTCGATGAGTTGCGCCCGCAGTGTGACGAGATGGAGCGCAGGATCAACGAGTTGGTCAAGGAGCGGAAGGAGTTGGCCGACCATATCCGCCGCCTCGAAGAGGATTATGACAACGAGGTGTTCGATACGCAGATGGGTGACCTCAAGGACTGGCTGCAACAGCAGGGTGTCCGCGTAGACTAGGCGGTGTGTAGTCGTGCCATGGTGGTGTCGGATGCGCGCCCGCATCATCGCGGGCACGATCCCCATAATGTTTTGTCGGAGATCCTCACGATGGCGGCAGCTTTTTTACTGCGGGTCTGAATTGTTCCGATGAAATCGGATAATGACACAGATCCCATCTGACACTGGACTCGTTCGGTGGCGTGAGGGGGGTGGCCGTGGTTGAACCATCCGATCTGATGACCTCGCCATGGCGCCGAAAGCTGCGCGATGTGTTTGGTATCGATGTGCGATCGCTGGCGGCAATGCGGATTGCGGTCGCGGTGATATTGCTGGTCGATCTGGTCCTGCGCGCGCCGTACATCGATGCAAACTACACAGACGGGGGCGTCCTGCCACGTGTGATCGCGTCCCTGTTCAATCTTCCGATCTTTCCGCATCTGCTTGGCGGTTCGTACGGATACGCGTTGTTTATTTTCCTGGTGTCAGCGGTCTTTGCCGTATCGATGCTGATAGGCTGGCACACGCGTGTGGCGGTGCTGGCATCGTGGATCCTGCTGACTTCACTTCACGCCCGCAACCCGGCGTTACTCAACGGTGGAGATCGGCTGCTCCGAGCACTGCTGTTGTGGTGCGTCTTTCTTCCGATGGGTGCGTGCTGGTCGGTCGATGCCCGGCGGTGGGGTGGTGGCGTGGAGCGGCGCAGCGTGCTGTCCCCGGCATCGGTGGCGTTGCTGCTCCAGTTCGTCTTCGTGTACACCTTTGCCGGGCTGGCGCGCACCGATCCTGCGTGGCACCGCGACGGCACGGCCATCGAGTTGGCGCTGCGTTACGAGTATTGGGCCAGGCCCTTTGGATTGTACGTGGCGCAGTTTTCGGATGTGCTGCGGTTTATCACACCGGTCTCCCTCTGGTTCGAGATCATCGGTCCGCTGGTCCTGTTTCTGCCGTTTCGCACGGCGGCGGTCCGGCTTGTCATGATTGCAGCATTCTGGCTGTTTTCGCTGTCGATGGGGATCAGCATCCAGCTGCACCTGTTTCCCTGGATCATGGCTGTGGCAGCTCTACCGTTTTTACCGTCTGCGTTCTGGGACAAGCTGCGGCGGCCTGGGCGACCGGCATCGTCATCGGCCGCACCCGATGCTTCCCCGGCGCCGCGGATTCCAGTTTGCCTTTGGCGTGGTCGGGCGCAGCATGGGCTGGTGCTGGTCCTGCTGCTGTATGTGTTGGCCTCAAACGTGCAGACCATCAGGGCACCGGATCAGCCACGCCCCCTGCTAAATGCCGGTGGCGCATTGTTGATCGACCAGAACTGGACGATGTACCTTCGCGCCCCGCGTATTACCATCTGGTTTGAGCTTGTCGGGGCGGCAGACGATGGGACGACGATCAGGCTTGACCACGTCGATCAGCCGTCACGCTGGCGCGACACGATGCGTCACTACCGATCGTATCGTTTCAAGATATGTCTCAGCGGTTTCCTCAAACCTGATAAGGTCACGAGGGCGCGCGTCCAGCGATATCTTTTCTGGCTGTGCCGGCAATGGCATGGCGCCGGTCCGCACGATCGTCAAATCACTCACATCAGGCTTTACCTGCATCGTCGCTGGATCATGGCTCACCGGTCACGTCCGATCAAGAGCGAACTGCTCGGCGAACTGTCGTGTCATTTGGAAGAATGATATTTTGGTGGTTGGAAATCGAGCAATATTGAGGACGCATTGCCGTCTTTGTCACGAGCGTAGTACCAAGTGATGTTACCAAGAAACGTCCGTGTTTTGCGCTGCGACCAGCGTCAAGCCCGGGAATCCTGCCCGATGTGCGCTGCCGGGCATGGGTTCACATTGGTGGAAATGCTGGTGGTGATGACCGTGGTGGCGCTGCTGATTGCGCTGCTGCTGCCGGTGGTCAAGCGATCAAAACAGATCGCCCACCAGGTGCGTTGCGCGGCACATCTGAAGCAGATCGGCGTGGGCATGGAAGTGTTCGCGTCAGAGCACAAGGATAAGTACCCCCGCGCCGGCGGAACGATCGCCTGGGGCGGGATCGATTTCGACACTCAACTGCCTGGATTGCCGTCGTGGATGGAGCAGGTGCACCCGTATACTCAGAGCAGGGAGGTTTTCGCCGGTTGCGGCACCTATCCGGTGAGGATGGAGTATCACTATTTTCTGGGCGCCCGCGCGGCCCGCATCCACGCCCGCTACAACGACTTCAACGCGCCGATATACTTTGACGATATCGTTCGCGGTCGGATTCGATTCCCATCGGCGTTTGTGCTTTCCGGTGACAATACCAGCAAGCTCCTCGACAGCATTACGTTTGACGCGGACAAGGACAACTACACGCAGCAGTGCCTTGGCTTTCGCGAGATCGAGGACGGTGAGTTCCGCGTGCCGCATCACCTAGGTGGGCTCAACGTCATGTTCTCCGACGGCCACGTCGGCTACTTCAAGCGGTTCGACCCGGCGAAGATGACGCATCGCTACGAAACAATGTCGGCCTGGCTCGGGTCTGAAGGGATCTGACGGCCGTTCGCATGGCGTCGGTGTGAATGGGGAGATTGACCGGAGCGCCGGGGTCGTTATAAAACACTTTATGGCTACTGACGAACCATTTGTAACGATCGTGTCCGGTCTGCCGCGTTCGGGCACGTCGATGATGATGCAGGTCCTCGAGGCCGGCGGGATCGAGCCGTTGACCGATCGCCTCCGCGCCGCCGACGATGACAATCCCAGGGGTTATTACGAACTGGAGGCCGTCAAGAAGACGAAGCAGGATGCGTCATGGCTCACCGACGCACCGGGCAAGGCGGTCAAGCTGGTGCACCTGCTGCTGTATGATCTACCGGGCGATCGTGCGTGCCGCGTCGTGTTTATGAGGCGGAAAATGCAGCAGGTGCTCGCCTCCCAGCAGACCATGCTCGAGCGCCAGAGCCGCCAGGGCTCAGCTCTCCCCGCGGAAAAGCTGGGCCAGATCTTTGCCGACCAGCTCGACAAGATTGCGGCGTACCTGGATCAGCAGTCCAACATTCGTGTCCTGTACGTGGACTACAACCGGATCATCACGGACCCCGACCCGCTGATCGATCAGATCAATGACTTTCTCGGCGGGTCGCTCGACACCCATGCGATGCAAGAGGTCGTCGATCCGAACCTCTATCGCCAGCGGATCTGACCGCGGGCTCACACGCTGCCGGTCCGTGTGCGTCGCAGCGTGAACACCGTGATCCCGGGGCGGGCGTATTGACCGGTTACCCCGATCCGGTAGTCTGTCGACGATGCTGAAGACGCCTTTTTACAAGTTTCACGCCGACCACGGCGCCCGGTTCGTCGATTACGCGGGCTGGCAGATGCCGATCATGTACAACTCGATCCACGCCGAGCACCACCATGTGCGTCGCAGCGGGGGGGTGTTCGACGTTTCGCACATGGGCAGGCTGAAGATTTCCGGCCGGCACGCGCGGCGATTTATCGAGCGGATGCTTACCCGCCGCGTCAGCGACATGGCCGAGGGCCGATGCCGGTACGCACTGATATGCAACGAGAACGGCGGCACGCTTGATGACGTGATCATCTATCGCTTTGACAATCACTGGTTGCTCGTGGTCAACGCGGCAAACCGGCAGAAGATCCTCGATCACTTCCAGGAAAACCTCGGCGATTTCGTCGTCAAAATCGAAGACAAGACCGCCGATACCGCGATGGTCGCCGTGCAGGGCCCGAAGGTGATGGACCTGATCGGCAGGTTCTCCGGTGAGGTGCCGGCGCTGAAGCGATACAGCTTCTGCATCAAGAACCTGCTGGTGGTCAAGATGACGATCAGCCGCACCGGCTATACCGGTGAGGACGGCGTCGAGGTGATCCTGGGCACAAACATGGCGCAAATGGCCACCCGCCTGCTGCTCAACGACGACAGCGAGGACGGCGGCGTACTCCAGCCGGTCGGCTTGGGTGCCCGTGACACGCTGCGGCTTGAGGCGGGTATGCCGCTGTACGGGCACGAGTTGGACGAGCAGACCGATCCGCTGTCCGCCGGGCTTGATTTTGCCGTATCGCTTAACAAGGAAGAAGACGATCGTGGCGAGCCGTTCATGGGGCAGGAGGCTCTCAAGCGCATCACTTGCGACGGTCCGCCGCGCACACTTGTCGGCCTGCAACTCGAAGGCAGACGCACCGCACGACAGGGCATGGATGTGCTCAAGGGCGATGCGACGATCGGCGCCGTCACCAGCGCATGCCTGTCGCCCACGCTTGGCGTCCCGATCGCCATGGCATATGTCAAGCGGGACACGGGCGTCGTCGGCGACGTCGTACGCATCAATCTAGGCTCCGCACAAGCCGAAGCACAGGTCGTCGAGCTGCCATTCTACAAGCGCTCTTGCTGATCGTCTTCCGACGTGTCCGTCCCGCTGTCAAGCGTTCGCGGCACGACGGCAAAGATGTTGCCCAGCATCATTCGTAGCGGGCGGGTGACGAAGGCGATCACCTCTGCGCTGGGCGCCTCGGTGCCGTGACGCAATCGGCGTCGCAGGAAATGGGGCAGCAGGAACAGGAGGCCCGATACGGAAAACAGGATGTGATACTCGGTCACGGTGACCGACCCCATGCGGATCTCCGTTCCCTCGGCAGCGTTGAGAAACGCGCCGCCGACGAACGCCGCAAGTCCGATCGTGGCCATGCCCACGATCGAGGACATGGTAATGTACGATGCCTGTTGCCGGCGGTCGATGATGCCGAACAGGTGACGTGTGATGGCAAGGCCCTGGCCGCTATTGAAGATGCCCATGGTTGCCAGCAGCACCAGCGCCCAGGCACAACCCGCCCTGCCGGGGCTGACAAACAGCCAACCGAGTATGCTGGCAATCACGCCGACGTGGCAGATGCTGAACATCGCGCGGCCGCCGAACCGGTCGGCCAGTCGGCCCCACAAACGAAGGGTCAACACGCCGCCCAGGAACACCGTCGCGGATCCGTACATCAGAAGGCTGTAATCGAAGCCAAGTTTCTTAAGATAAACAAAACGAAACTGATCGGCCAAACCAATTGCGGAACTGTAGGTAAACATATAGAGCAAGACCCAGCGGAACTGGCGATCGCGAAATGGCCTGGTGATCAGATCGAATACCGGCATCACCTCACCCGATGGCGGAAACTCACGCACCGGCAACAGGCACAAAACATGACCCGCCGCGCCCACAATCGCACAGACATAGATCAGGCGGATCACGTGCCACGGTGCATCTTCGCCTACGAACACGCCCAGCACGATCATAAAAACCACCAAGACGCTCTGCCATCCCGTGCGCATCCGCCCGAAAAACCGCCCACGCTGATTGAGCGGCACGTTGTCCTGGATCATCGGCATCCATCCGGTTTGCGCGATGCCCTTGAAGAAATGCCGCCCCATTAACGAGAGGAAGAACACCATCAGCGGGATTGACGGACGTGTATCGCCAAACCGGTGCCACAGATCAGGAATGAACGGCAACGGTACGAGAAACAGCAGCGATATGGCATGGCCGTACACGAGCAGCAACTTCTTACCGTTCCGCTGGATTTTCTGTATTGTCAGGAGCATCAGCGCCCACGATCCGAGGTGTGCCGCCTGCAACACGCCGATGTAAAGCGGCGAAGCATCCATCTTCAGCGCGACGGTCGTCGCGAACACGCCGCCGGTGCTTGTGCCCGTGATCACGGCCATGCAACTGGCGACGATCAGGAAGTGCTGGCCGCGTCGTATCAGATTCGGGTCAGGTGAGTCGGGGTTGAGGTACTTCATGCGAAACATGTTGACACGGATCCGGCAATGGTACCGCCGCGCCGGACTCTACCGCATCACGGCGCTGCGGGCCGCATCAATCGCGAGTTCGGCCAGGTTCCGGAGATCAACCGGGCCGTCCAGCCAATTTACGCCGCGAAACCGCCTCATCCATGTGCGCTGATGCTTGGCGAATCGCCGCGTTTGGATCTTCGTCTGCTCAAACGCTTCATCGAGACTGCACCTCCCGGCCAGGTGGTCGAGCACCTGCTTGTAACCCAGCGCCTCGCGCGCCTGAGTGCCGAGCATGCCCTCCGATTCGAGCCGGCGGGTCTCGTCCGGCAGCGATTCACCGTTGGGTACGATCGCCGCGGCGAGGGCGGCGTCCACCTGTTGCGGAAAGAACATTGCCTTGACGCGCTGGTTGATGCGTTGGTTGATTATTTCGGTTGGCCATGTCAGCCCAATGAGGATCGGGTTATGGCGGTAGGTTGGGGTTGCGGGTTGCGGGTTGCGGGTTGCGGGCGTCGTATTCTCTTTCTCCGACACCCACTGCTGCTGCCATTGGCTGATCGGTGTGCCGGTCAACTCGAACACTTCGAGAGCGCGAACGATTCGTTTGCGGTCATTGGGGTGGATTCGCTGCGCGGCTTCGGGGTCGCATTGCCGCAGCTGGTCGTGCAACTCACCGGGGGTCATTTCGGCCAATGCGGCGCGAAAGAGAGCGTCGGCGGGTGGTCCCTCGAACATGCCCTCCAGCAACGCCTTGAGGTACAGGTTTGTCCCCCCGACGATGACGGGCGCCGTGTTTCCACGCCTCAATGCCTCAATCAGCGCCTCGGCGCGTTCGAGCCAGTCGGCGACGGTAAACGGGTCGATCGGCGCGACGATATCGAGCAGGTGATGGCGCACACGCCGCCGCAGCGCTGCCGGCGGTTTGGCCGTCCCCGCGTCCAGGTGACGATACACCTGCATCGAGTCGGCGCCGATCACCTCGCCACCGAGCTGCTCGGCCAACTCGACGGCCAGTTCGCTCTTGCCGCCCGCCGTCGGGCCGAGGATCACAATCGGGCGTGGCTTGGTCATGGGCTGGCGATTGTATGGCCAATCGATTATCCAGGGCCGACTTGCTACGATAATTGCACTGCTGTTTGGTGGTTTCCGAGATTTTTGAGGATTAATGCGTGATGACCGCTTCCGATCCATTTAATGCCCGCACATCCATTGCAACGGCGCTTGGTGAACGCACGATCTATCGGCTTGACGCTTTGGCGGGGCTTGGCGACGTAGAGAACCTGCCCTATTGCATCAAGGTGCTGCTGGAAGCGGCGCTGCGCCATCTGGATGGAATCATCGTCACCGAAGACAATGTGCGCGCCTTGGCGGCATATGACGCGAAGAATGTCGGCGAGACGGAAACTCCGTTCATGCCCGGTCGCGTCGTGATGCAGGACTTCACCGGCGTGCCGGGCATCGTTGATCTGGCGGCCATGCGCGACGCGATCGTCGAGTTGACCGGCGACGAGGCAGCGGCCGACAAGGTCAACCCGCTGGTGCCGGTCGATCTGGTGATCGATCACTCCGTGCAGGTTGATGCGTTTGCCTCTACAACGGCGCTGACGATCAACAGCCAAAAAGAGTTCGAGCGTAACAGCGAGCGGTATCGGTTTCTCAAGTGGGGCCAGCAGTCGTTCGACAACTTCCGCGTCGTGCCGCCGGCGACAGGCATCGTGCACCAGGTCAATCTGGAGTACCTGGCGAAGGTGGTGTGGCAATCCGACGAGAAATCTGGGCACCGCTGCCCGGTTTTATACCCCGATTCACTCGTGGGCACCGACTCGCACACGACGATGATCAACGGCCTGGGCGTGGTCGGCTGGGGTGTCGGCGGTATCGAGGCCGAGGCGGTCATGCTCGGCCAGCCCGTGTACATGCTCATCCCCGAGGTGGTCGGTTTCAAGCTCGTCGGCGAATTGCCGCAGGGCGCAACGGCTACTGACCTGGTGCTGCGTATCACCGAGATGCTGCGGGCCCACGGCGTGGTAGGCAAGTTCGTTGAGTTTTTAGGATCCGGGCTGGCGAACATGGCGCTGGCCACCCGCGCGACGATCGCCAACATGGCGCCAGAATACGGCGCGACCATGGGCTTCTTTCCCGTGGACGGTCAGACAATTAGCTACCTGCAATTGACCGGTCGCGATGACGACCTCGTGCAGACCGTCGAGCAATACTGCAAGGTGCAGGGACTGTGGCGCGACGGTGCGCGCACGATTGTGTACACCACCGAGCTGGAACTGAACCTGTCATCGGTCAAACCGTCACTGGCCGGCCCGAAGCGGCCGCAGGATCGGATCGAGCTGTCAGCCATGCGTTCGCAATGGCACGCCGACCTGGCCGGCACGTTCAACAAACCCGCCGCTGCCGAGGTTGCAACCGCGCCGGCACAGCAGACGCAAGGCGCCACGGCCGTCGCCGATCCGGATACCGACGGCGTCGAAGTCGAGTATGACGGCCAGACCTTTACGCTCGGGCACGGCGCCGTCGTGATCGCCGCGATCACGTCATGTACGAACACTTCCAATCCACAGGTGATGATCGGTGCGGGCCTGTTGGCGCGTGCGGCGCGCCAGCGGGGGCTGACGCGAAAACCCTGGGTCAAAACCTCGCTGGCGCCCGGGTCGAAGGTTGTCACCGAGTATTACAAACAAGCCGGGTTGCTCGATGACCTCGATGCGCTGGGCTTCAGTCTCGTCGGCTACGGTTGCACGACGTGCATCGGCAACTCCGGGCCGCTGCCCGATCCGATCAGCCGGGCGATCAACGAGCACGACCTGGTCGCCGCCTCGGTGCTGTCTGGCAACCGCAACTTCGAGGGCAGGATCAGTCCGGACGTGAAGGCGAACTACCTGGCAAGCCCGCCGCTCGTCGTCGCCTATGCAATCGCCGGCACGGTCAATATCGACCTGAACACCGAACCGATCGGACGCGATGAAGACGGCAACGACGTATACCTGCGCGACCTCTGGCCCAGTCAGCGACAGATCAGGGACACGATCGACGCGGCCGTGAGGCGCGATCAGTTTGTCGAGCAATACTCATCGGTTTTCGAGGGTTCAGACGAATGGCGCGCCATCGAAACGGTCGGCGGCAAACGGTACGCGTGGGACGAAAGCTCGACGTACATCGCCAACCCGCCGTTTTTCACGGGCCTGTCGCCGCAGCCCAAGCCGATCGAGTCGATCCGCGGCGCACGCGTATTGTGCATGCTTGGCGATTCGGTGACGACCGATCACATCAGCCCCGCCGGTGTGATCAAGCAGGATTCGCCGGCCGGGCAGCACCTGATCGACCGGGGCGTGCCGGCCGCGATGTTCAACAGCTTCGGCGCCCGCCGGGGCAACCACGAGGTCATGATACGCGGCACGTTCGGCAATATCCGTGTGCGCAACCTGTTGGCGCCGGACACCGAGGGTGGATGGACCACCGATTTGACCGACGGCCAGGTCAAGCCGGTGTACGACGCGGCCATGAATTACCAGCAACGCGGCGTGCCGCTGGTCGTGCTGGCCGGCAAGGATTACGGCATGGGCTCGAGCCGTGACTGGGCCGCCAAGGGCACCTACCTCCTGGGCGTCCGCGCCGTCATCGCCGAGTCGTTCGAGCGGATCCACCGATCCAACCTGGTGGGCATGGGCGTGCTGCCCCTGCAGTTCAACCCGGGCGAAACGCGCGAAGTGCTCGGCCTCACTGGCCGTGAAGTGTTCGAGTTCGACATCAACGACGGGCTTGAGCCGATGCAGGAAGTCGCCGTCACCGCCACCGATCCGGACACGGGCAACAAGACGACATTCGCAGCCGTCTGCCGGATCGACACGCCCGTCGAGGTCGACTACTACCGCCACGGCGGCATTCTCCACACGGTCCTGCGCAAGATGGCCGCCACTGGCTGATATGCCCGAAGCGTGACGATCCGGCGCGATCCCGGTATAATGCCGCCAGTGGCCCCACGCCGCGTCCAGCGATGCGGGCTATCACGGAAGCAGTCGTCAGCCGTTGAAAACTCGGGCCATTAGCGCAGTTGGCTAGCGCGCCTCGTTGACATCGAGGAGGTCACAGGTTCAAATCCTGTATGGCCCATTGAATCTAAGATTTGCCGAACGCGACAGTTAGCGTTACCCGTCAATGCGAAAATGACCTGCCCCCACGAGTTGTACCAATCTCTATGTTAGTTCACCGAGGTTCTCAATGGGCTGCTGAGGTGGGCGTAGCGCAGCGGAGCCAGCCTCAGCAGCGAAGATCGCCTCGGGTGCGGGGGGTTGGTAGCCCAACGCACTGTGTGGGCGGATCGTGTTGTACAGGATTCGCCAACGCTCGATCAATACCTTCGCTTCGTGCAGCGTGTAGAACACTTCACGCT
>CAUYYV010000061.1:0-13114 GCA_963577075.1 Phycisphaerae bacterium | reverse complement strand
TAACTCGTTTATCCTATGTGCCTGTTTGTCAGAAACACCCGTCATGGTCGATAAGATTACCGAGCAACCGACAGGCTCGCCAGCGCGGGCGTATCGTACCCACGCTGGCCGTCTTATCGGCCCATCGTCGGCCGGGGCTGCAAAACGTCGCGATGGTTCACCACCGTCACTCAATGCGGTTTGTGTGCGCTGGTTTCGCAGGACCCTGCTGCACTGGTATGACCGCCATCGGCGCGACCTTCCCTGGCGGGGGTCGGGCGATCCGTACCACGTGCTGGTCAGCGAGGCGATGCTCCAGCAGACGCAGGTGGGGACAGTCATCGGCTATTTCAGTCGGTTTATCGAGGCACTTGCGACCGTGGCGGCCTTGGCGGCGGCCGAGGAGAAGCAGGTGTTGCGCCTGTGGCAGGGGCTTGGCTACTACCGCCGGGCGAGGCACCTGCACGCAGCGGCGAAGATGATCATCCATGATTTCGATGGCCGTGTGCCGGACTCGCGGCAACAGTTACTAGAACTTCCGGGTGTGGGCCGGTACAGCGCCGGGGCAATCGCGTCGATCGCGTTTGGCAAGGCGGAATCGGCGGTGGACGGCAACGTCGCGCGTGTCCTGGCCCGCTTCGCGTTGATCGATGAACCGATCGACGATCCCGCGGTCCGCCGGTTGCTGTGGTCGCTGGCCGATCAACTCGTTTCACGAATGCGGCCGGGAGATTTTAATCAGGCGTTGATGGAGCTGGGCGCACTGGTTTGCACACCGGCGTCACCAAACTGCCCGCTCTGCCCGCTGCGGACAAGCTGTCGCGCCGCCGCAACCGGTCGGCCTGGGCAATTGCCGATCCGCGTGCCGCGCCGAGCGCCGGTCGAGGTGACCCATCATGTTGTCGCCGTCCACCACAACGACAGATATCTGTTCGAGCAGCGACCGGACAACGGCTTGTGGCCGAGTATGTGGCAACTGCCAACCGCCGAGCATGATGCCGCAAAGAAATCAAATGCCTGGTTGGCCGACCGCCTCGGCCTGCGCATCGGCCGGCGGCGCCAGATCGACACGTTCACGCACCAGACCACTCATCGCACGATCACGTTCGTGCTCTGGCAGGCCGCGGTGACCGCTGACCGCCTTCACCGCGGCGTCGGCACGTGGCGATGCCTCGATGCCATCGACGACCTGCCGCTGGCCAACCCGCAACGCCGCGCGGTCAAGCTGTTGCGCTCGCGCTCGTGACGAGTTCAACCCGGCCCAATGATCCGCTTTGATACACTCGGCCAGATCATTATTCGGTCCGGAGCAAATCGAGGAAAACGAACTGATCGTTGCCGTCGCGGTCAACGACGCTGAGGTTGACCACCTGGCCATTCTTGGCCTCGTCGAAAGCTTTGATCAGGTCCTGCACGCTCTTGATCGGCGTGTTTTGGATCGCGGTGATGATCTGCCCGGGCTTCAGCCCGTTGCCGGGTTCGCCGGCCGCTATCGAGTTAGGACGAATCTTGCGAATCAGGACACCGGCGCGGAACTTGAGACCGAATGTCTCGGCCAGGTCGCTTGACATGGTGCTGACCTTTTCGATGCCCAGTTTGCGTATCCGCAGGGTTGAGTCGTCGCCATCGTGACCTCGGTCGGGCCCAACGGGCGACCGGCTGATCGAGTACTTGCTCGGTTTCTCACCGAGGACGACGGCAATCGTTTTGGATTCGCCGTCACGAAATATCTCGAGTTCGACTTTTGAGCCGGGCCTCATGCGCGCCACGGCGCGGCGGAAGCGGTCACCGTCGACGATCGCCTCGCCATTGAACTTCAGGATCAGATCGGGCCGTATGAGCCCGGCCTTTTCCGCGGGTCCCTCGAGCACGCGATTGACCAGCAATGCCTTGCCCGTGTAACCAAACGATGCGGCCTGGTTCTTCGAGAGAGGTCGAAACTCGATGCCGAGCCAACCACGCGTCACACGGCCGTCGGCGATGATTTGATTCACCGAGTCACGGACCATGTCGATGGGGATGGCGAATCCCAGACCAAGAAACCCCTGCCCGAAGACGTCACGGGTGGCGATGGCGCTGTTCATAGCGACGACCTGGCCGAAGATGTTGGTCATGGGCCCGCCCGAGTTGCCCCGGTTGATGGCCGCATCGGTCTGGATGTAATTCTCATAGCCGAGCAATGCGCCCAAGATACTGCGACTGCGGATCAACCCAAGCTTACGGTTCTTGGCCGAAACGATCCCCTGGCTCATCGAGAAGTCGAAGCCGAGCGGCGAGCCGAAGGCAAACACCATGTCGCCCTGCCGCACCCGCTGGTCGGCTAAGGAGGCCGGGTGCAACCCATCGCCCTCGACTTTCAGGACAGCCACGTCGGTATCCGGATCGGTCCCGACAACCTTGGCCAGCCGCTTGTCACCGTTGTGGAACTCGACCTCGATCTTTTGCGCAATCCGGCCGTCCGGATCGGTGCCGAGCCGCACCACATGGTAGTTGGTGATAATGTGGCCTTTGGTATCGTAGACCCAACCGGATCCGCCGCCCACCTCGCGAGGTCGGTTGAACTGATCCAGATCGTCATCATTTTCGAAATCGTTGTCTTCACCATCATCGCGATTGTCAAACGGCGACTTGAAAAACCAATGGTATCGCTTGCCCAGCAGGCGCTGCCGCTTATTCCTCCCGGGGTGTTTGTCGTAGGTCTGAATGCTGACGACGCTCGGTTGCACGCGCTGGGCAATGGCGCGGAAGGCCTCGTTCATGTTCACTAGCAGGTCGCTCTGCTCGAGCGTCTCGCTGGTCAGTTTGATCGTCGCTCTTTCGTGCGCGTAGTAGATGTTCTGCACCAGGCGCGGTCCTCCGATCATCACCAGCAAGACGGCCATCAGCAGGACCAGTGTGGGGCCATACCATTGAATGCGGCTCATTGTGGATATCCTTTTGACGACAATGTTTGTCTTCGGTTACCGGATCGTTTGGGTGGGACCGACAAAGTCTATCAGTCGCTGTCGGGTTGTCAGGGACCAACGTCCCATCCATGCAATACGAGCCGGCGATCAGTTCGGTTCAGGCTTCCGGGGTGGTACGGGGCTGTGGTTTCATCTTGTAGGGATGATCATCGCGGAGGTACTGGCCGGATTGGACCACCTCGACCCACTGCGCAGCGTGCTCGGCCAGCCAATCACCTCCGGCAACCGCCGGGGTGACGAACGACGGGTGCCAGTCGGTCATGCCCAGCCAGTCCTGCAGGATCACGACGTGCCCGTGGCAGGCCGGCCCGGCGCCACAGCCGATGACCGGGATCGACACCTGCTCAATGATCCGCTCAGCGACCTCCGCCGTCGATTGCTCGATCAGGAGCATCGAGGCGCCACGCTGCTGCATGGTTATCGCCAGATCCACCAGTGCCTGCACCTGCGCGTCGGTGCGGCCGGCGATAACCGGCACACCCACCTGTTGGGTCCGATGGGGCCGCCAGCCAATGTGCGCCACCGTCGGCACACCCGCACGCGACAGCTTGCCGATCAGGTCGGCATAGGCAGCGTTGACCTCCAGCTTCACCGCATCGGCGCCGCCCTCGACCATGAATCGCCCGGCATTGTGGATCGCCTCGGTGTCGTCTGCCTGGTAGCTCATAAACGGCATGTCGCCCATCAAAAAGCAGTGAGGCGCACCGCGGCGGACGGCGGCAGTGATCGTAAGCATGAACTCTAGTGGCGCGTGGTTCGTCTGCTCGAATCCGAGGATCATCTGGGCCGCCGAATCGCCAACCAGCAGCGCAGGCACCCCACCGGCCGCCAGCCAGCGCGCCGTCGTCGCGTCATAGCAGGTGAGCATGGGGATTTTTTCGCCGCGGTTGGCCATCTGCCGCAGCGTCGCCAGCGTGACGCGTTGAGGTGTGTCCCGAGGGTGAACGTTACTTGGCATTGATAAAGCTCCTCGCTGGGTACCTATTATAGGCCCCGCCGACTTCACAACTTCGACCGGTCGAGCATGGCCTGTACCCTACCCCCCACGATTCGCGTGGGGTAGGATGATACGCTGATCTGCGGATTATCCGGACATTGGCCCGTGCCCAGTTCGAACGGCCAGCCGTGCCAGGGGCAGATCACGCAACCATTATCGACATAACCTCCCGCCAAACTTCCACCGGCGTGCGGACAGGTATTGTCAATGACGTGAACGCGCGATGGTTCGACGCGAAACACTGCCAGGCCGCGGTCGTTCGTTTCCACGTAATGCCCACCCGTCGCAGCAATGTCTGACACAGCGCACAGGTCGGTCCACTGCCCGTCCGTTGCCTCTTCCGAGTTATCCATGTCCTGTGGCAACACCCGTCGATTATATTTCTATAATGCGATCGAATCCAGAATTGAATACCGCACGCCATCTGGGTGAAACGTGCTTTCCATCAAGTCAATCTTCCCCACGGTGACGCCGTCGAAGCGGGTTTGACGGTGCGATTCCAGCAGTTGGCCGAGGAGCGCCGGCGGCCGGGCCTTGACCCTCGCGATGGTGACGTGCGGATGAAACGGTTTGCCGTCTCCAGCCATACCGGCGGCGTGGAGCGCCTGTGCCATGTTTTCCGCGATGGCCGTCAGCGGGCCGGCACTTTCGAGCCCGACCCACACGACCGACGGGCAGCGCGGCGTAGGAAACGCACCCAGCCCGACCATCTCGCAAGCAAAGGTCGCCTGATCCGCCGCCGCCATGCGGATTGCCTCGGCGACATCATCGATTTGGTCTCGATCGATGTTGCCCAGAAAGCGAATCGTCACGTGCAGGTTCTTCGGCTGCACCGGCTTGACCGCGCGGCCGAACCGGCCAAGATCACGCAACACGGCGGTGAGCGGATCGCCGCATGGCACGGTCACCGCAATGAAAGCGCGCACGGCCATAGGGTCATCGGTGCAGTTGCTTGGCCAGCCAGTCACAGACGACGATGACGGTTTGCTTGCGAATCGCGGGCTTGCCAAACCCATGGTCGGCGCCTTCGATCAATTGCAGTGACACGTCCACGCCGGCGCGTTCCATGGCGTCGATGTATTTCCGCGACACTTGCGGGGTTACCGCGGTGTCATCCGTACCCTGCACGACCAATGTCGGGCGTGGGTTTGTGACGGCATCGATTAGGGGATCAAGCGTTCGCAGGTCATCGAAGAATTTTGGGTGCAGCGTGTGCGGACCGATCGTGATCTGCCCGTTCTCCTCGCGTTGCTTCGCGTAGCGACACAGGTTATCGACCGTGGTTGGTGCCAGCAGTGCCATGGCGGTAAACGCGTTCGTCTGCGCGCCGGTGCAGCAGGCCAGCAGCCCGCCCAGCGAAAAACCCAACACCCCCAACCGCGAGCGATCGACAAACGGCTGGCTCTGCGTCCAGCCCGTGATGCGCAGGGCATCATCAAGTTCACCGGTCACGAGCATCCGCTCGAACGACCCATCCGATTCGCCGCTGTGGCGAAAATCGAACGCCACCGCCGCCACGCCCCGTCGCGCCAAGGCTCGCGCGAGCGTGACGAAGAGAAACCCCGCCTCGATCCGCTGGCCCGTAAACCCGTGCATCATCAGCACGGCGGGATACCGCCTGCCCGCCCCCGACTTCTCTGCGCCGCCCGGCCGGTACGTCATGCCTCGGATGACACCGTCAAGGTGTTTGACCTGAAACGGTTCCTGGTGGATCGAGTTCAACATTGTGCCAATGTGCTGCTCGCCCTGCGGCAGGCCGGGCCTGTTCTACGTCAGGTCAGCAATTCGTACGGGACCGCCGCCGGCGATCGAATCATTGGCGGCAATGCCGGTTAGCACGCTCATCGTACCGGCTCGGCGCTTCGACGGGAAAACAGGCCGAGTATCGCCCGGGCAACCAAGCCTGCGGTCGAGTCATCGCAACCTTGCCCACAGCCAATAATTCCTTCGTCCAATCAGGCAACCCGTAACGGATCGCCGTTTACCCCAACTAGGTGAGGCTGCACAACGTCTGCACTGTGTCACCTGCCTGAGCCGGGCGGCGATTCGAAACCGGCATCAGCCGGCAGTGAAAGGATCGACAACGCCAGCACTCGGACATGTTGAGGAGGTTGCATCCGCTGTCGTTTCGACATGATCACCTGCCTGGGACAGATGATTTTCGGTGACAACCACGTGGCAACTGCGCTCGCCCTCGACCTTCACGAATGTCTCCACCGGACCCGGTACGGTGCAGCCTCGCACCGCGGCGCGGCGCACATCCTTGAGTTTGATCGGCTGCCCGCAGGCCGCGGGAAATGAAACTCGATCGAGACTGAGATCCTCGATGTCCTCACCGTAGAATCCGTGGCGGGCATCGGGCGCCTGCGTATTCAATTGCACGTTGTCCAGACGCAAACCTCGCACGTGACGGCAGAAGAACCCGTACGCCGGCAACTTGCCGAACTTGTGACAATCGGGGTACCGGTCGATCAACTCGGGCACGTCGACCTCGCGATCCTCGCGCGGCCCGCCGCCGCGACAGGTGATGTTGATGTTGCTCAGAGACACGTTTTCGACAGGGTGGCCCGGAATGCCCGTGATCGATGATGCAAACTGTTCGGCGCCGACCGCGATAACATTGCTGATGTTGACATTGCGCAAACTGCCCACCGGCGGTTTGGCCATGCCCTCGGTGTAAGGCCGGCCGCGATCAGCCAAGCGCAGGTAGAAGGGTGTATAGCAGCCGCGCATGACGACGTTGGAAATGGTCACGCCGTCCAACTCGGCGCCGTCCACGACTGACATCGCGATGCCCGCCAGCCCGGGCTTGTGCGTCTGGCGGAAATTCTCCTGCACGGTCTGACGAACCACGAGGTTATTTACGCTGATATTGCGAAACCCACCGCTGCTTTCCGTGCCAAACTTTAGAGCGTTGCAGATGGTGCTGATATTGCAGTTCGATATGGCAATGTTTTCACAAGCGCGATCGGAGCTGGACTTGAGGGTAATACCGTCATCATCTGAATCACCGATGCAGTCCCGGACAATGACGTCGCGGCAGCCGTCAAAGCTCAGGAAATCGTTCTGAAAATTGCAGTGGTTGAATCCGCGCACGCCCTGGATCCACAACTCTTCGCACCCGAGATACCATTGCAGGTGGATCGGCGAGTGCTGGAGCGTCACATTTTCCACGCGTAGCCGCCGGCAGGTCACAAAACGTAGGATCATCGGGCGTACGTCGAGGGGCCTAATCTTCCGTTCATACAACCCGCCCTGACCATCGATAACGCCCTCACCCCCGATGCCGATGTTTTCAAGGTTTTCACCGTAGATCAGGCTCTTGTCGGAATAGTTGTCCACGAACGCCCGCAGCGCCGGCCTGACCGGCGGGAAGTCTTTCAGGTCGGTGCTGCCCAGCAGCGTGGCGCCTCTGCACAGGTGCAGCGTGACATTGCTGCGCATAAACAGTGTGCCCGACAAGTACCTGCCGGGCGGCATCACGACGGCGCCGCCGGTCGCTGCGCAGGCATCGATCGCGGCCTGGATAGCCTCGGTCTCAAGTGTGGCTCCATCGCCGGCGGCCCCATGGTCGCGGATATTGTGAGCGGCGCCGCGGAACTCAAGGGTCATCATGAATCCTCCACAAAACATGAATCAGATCGCCACGCGGCACAACGAGCGGCTTGCCGGGGTGGGCGCTGATCAGGCGGCATCGGAGTCGAGGGCGGAATCGTCGGCGGCGGGGTCTTGGCCGGCGATGCGAGGAACGTAGGTCTCGTCAACGACCTGTCCGTCCGTGTTGCGGATCACTGGCTGGGGGTGGGCGGCCTCGTGCTCGACAAGGGCCTTTTCGAGCTTGGCCCGCTGGGCGTCCTCAAGGGTGGTCCACCCGAGCCGGCCTCGGCACTTGGGGAAGGTCGAACAGCTCAGCCAAGGACCACGCTTGGAACGGCGGAGGTTCAGCGGGCTGTCGCACTTGGGGCAGGCCAACTCGGTCAGCAGCGGCGGTGGTTTGGGCAGCACGACGGTGTACTTTTTCGGATCGAGCTTGATAATGAACTTGACCTCGGGGTAGTTGGCCGAGGCGAGGAACGGCCCGAAGCGACCGGTGCGCTTGATCATGGGCACATCATCGAGGGGGCAGAGGATGTCGGTCTGCTCCGGCTCAAGCGGCTTGCCCTCACGATCGATCGGGGCGGCGTACTTGCAATCGGGATACCGCGAACAGGACAGGAACCGGCCGTTGCGACCGAACCGGTACACTGCCTTGGCGCCGCAGGTTAAGCACTCGTATGGCGCGGGCTCCTGAACAGCCTTGGCGTGGACCGTATCGGCCAGGGCCGCTTCGAGATTCTTCTTGAACGGCCCGTAGAACGCCCGCAGCATGCTTACCCAGTCATGGTGGTCGTCCTCGATCTTGTCCAGTTCGGTCTCCATGTCGCGGGTGTAGGCCACGTCCATCACCTTCGGAAATGCCTCGGAGATCATATCGGTGACGACGATACCCAGATCAGTCGCCATCAACCGCTTGTCACGTGGCGTGAGCGACTGGACGTATTTACGATCCTGAATGGTCTGAATGATCGGCGCATAGGTCGACGGCCGGCCGATACCTTCCTCCTCCAGTTTCTTCTGAAGCGAGGCTTCCGTGTAACGCGGCGGGGGTTGCATAAATTTCTGCACCGGAGCAATGTGAAACGGCCAGAGCAACTGCCCCTTGTTCAGTTCGGGCAAAATCAGCGTTTCTGTCTTGGGCACGCCGGTCGCTCGATAGAAACCTTCAAACACGAGTTTGCGACCAGTCGCCTTGAATACTACCGACGCATTGTCTTGATCCTGCGATTTGATCAGGATCGTCGTGGAGTCCCATTCAGCAAAAACGCACTGGGATCCGACAAATCGCTCCCAGATCAGCTGGTACAATTTGTATTGTTCCTCGGTCAATTTACCGCGAACCCGCTCGGGGGTGATGGACACGTCAGTGGGTCGAATCGCCTCGTGCGCTTCCTGCGCGGATCGATTGCTAGACTTGTAAACGTTCGGCGTGCTCGGCAGATACTGCGGACCCCACTTGGCTCCGATGTACGACCGCGCCATGTCCATTGACTCGGGCGTCAGGTGCGTTGAATCGGTTCGCATGTAGGTGATCAGGCCAGTTTGACCTTCATTGCCGTGAATATCGATGCCTTCGTAAAGCTGCTGGGCAACGCGCATTGTGCGCTTGAGATTAAACCCCAACACATTTGAGCCGGCCTGCTGCATCGTGCTTGTGATAAATGGCGGATAGGGTCGGCTCTTGGTGCGTTTTGTATTGATTGAATCAACGGTCCACGGTGTCGTGGGATCGGTCACGCCCCGAATCGTCCGGCGCCAACGAGCAGGCCCACGACCATCAGCATCCTCACACAACTCGACCCTCACGTCTCGCATGCCGCATTCACCGGCCACATGGGCGACGCTTGGTGTCAGATCGACAGCCCCTCCCTCCTCGAAGGATTTGGCGGCACGCTCGAGACGCGCCCGGATCTCGTCCGGTGCCATGTTGTCAAGAGGGCCGATGATCTGATCAACTCGAATTGCGGGGTCGAACTTTTCTCCATCGAACTCAACAAGTTCCGCGCGCAAAGCACCGGCCTCGGTCAGCCACGCATTCTGCGCTCGAAGTGTCGGAGCGTTACCTTTATCGTCCTTCTTCTCAAAAAACGCTGTCCACGCAGGACCGAATTTTCTACCATCTTCCTCTTTCAGTACAAAGTAACCGGTGATCGTCCACCCTTCATCAGGCACGAACGCCTCGATCTCGCGCTCGCGATTGACGACCAGGCGCACGGTCACGGATTGCACCCGCCCGGCACTGAGCCCGCCGGCGACCTTCTTCCACAAGAATGGCGACACCTGGTAACCGACGATTCGATCGAGGATCCGCCGAGCCTGTTGGGCATTGACCTTGCTCTCGTCGATGTTGCGCGGGTTGGCGAAGGCGTGTTGAATCTCGGCCTGAGTGATGGCGTTGAACACGACCCGCTTGGCCGTGGCGACCGGCACGCCCAGCGCCTCGGCCAGGTGCCACGCTATCGCCTCACCTTCGCGGTCCAAGTCAGTGGCGAACCAGACATCCCGGGCCGCCTTGGCAGCCCGTTTCAAATCTGTGACCGTCTTGCGCTTGGCGGGCAGGATGTCGTAGGTGGGGGTGAAATCATTCTCGATATCGACGCCGGGCACCGCCTGCTTGACGCCCTTGGGCGATCGGGTGGGCAAATCGCGCACGTGGCCGACGCTGGCCATGACCACGTAGTCCGACCCGAGATATTTATTGATCGTCTTGGCCTTCGTCGGACTCTCGACGATCACCAAGTGCTTGCCCTGCACGGAGACGGCCCGGCTGGACTTGCTTTTCTTCGAGGCCGTGGAACCCTTGCGGGGGGCCTTATTCGTTCGGGGTTTGGTGGTCTTCTTGGCCATCAGTTGTTTCGATCCACGCGATCGGCTCCGTCCGGTCCATCAGCAAGCCAGCCGGTAGCCAGCACAGCCGGAACATCCCATTCGGCCATCGGCAATCTCCGGATCCCGATGCACAAAATTGGCCGATAACTTGAGCAGCCTCCACCGCGATTGTCAAGTAAATATCATAAATTATTGTATTTTATTTATTTAAACGATGAAGAACATCCAATCACGGTTGCCGTCAGTAGCTACAATACCGCCTATAACCGGGATCAAGGCCGTTCAATTAGGACCCTATTCACCCATTTTGACAAGTTTGATACGATAGAAATTGATCCTTTGCCCTACTTTGTGGGTGGCGCCATGATCACTGCTACAGATTTTCTTGACGATCGGTTCACCCACGCCGATGAGGCCCGCGCGGATTTCGAGCGGAACGGGTTTTTCATCTTCGAGCATTTCCTGGCGGTGCAAGGCTTGGCCCAGTGCCGGCTGCTGCTGGATCGGATGGCGCGGCGACGCGACCCCAAAGCCGACAACGACGTCTACTTCAACGCCCATCAGCAGGAACCGTGGCTGTTCGATTTGGCCACGCACCCGCGCTTGCTCGACCTGATCGAGCAGCATGTGGGGCCCAACATCGTGCTGTGGGGGTCGAACATCATCGCCAAACCGCCGGGCATGGGACAGATCGTGGCCTGGCACCAAGACGCGACGGAATGGAACATCAAGGGCCGATTCGCGCCGACCGTGTGGATCACCCTCGATGATATCGCACCGGACAACGGCGGGATGTCTGTGCTGCCGGGTTGGCACCTAAAGGGGCCGCTGCCGCACAACCAATCGCGTGGTGACAATGCAGATTCGAAAATCGATCCGGCACTGCTGCCGCCGGACATCGACGAGCTCAAGCACGACTATGTGCTCAAAGCGGGTCGGATGGCGATCCACCACGAGTACCTGCCGCACTATTCTCCGCCCAACACGTCCGACCGGTGGCGGCGGGTGATTCTGTTTCGTTACATTGCGGCCGGCGCGCAAATCGGCGACAAGACGTACCCGAATTACCGCACGGGCGAACGATTTCCAAGGCTTAACCTGCTGGTGCGTGGCGAAGACGTTGCACATCAGGGGCTGGCGAGAACCCCATCAGAATAAGGGCGTGATCCATGCAATCACCCGAAGTGCGCTTTCACCACCTGCGCCCGCGACAGTTCGTCGAGCGTCGCGAGCAATGCGCGGCGGTATACATCCCGCTGGGCTGCATGGAGTGGCACGGCGAGCACAATCCGGTCGGGCTGGACGGACTGGTGGCCGAGGAACTGTCGATCCGCTGTGCGCAGCATGGCGGCGGGCTGGTGTTTCCGACCCTGTATTACGCGGAGAATCGCCACACCGCCTGTGCCGACGCGCGTGAGAACCGGCGGGTGCAGATCGCAGAGCACTATCGCGTGCCGCCGGACGTGTTCACCTCCGAACGTTACCCGCACGACGAGATGCAACAGGCGGAGAATACCCACCGGTTGCTGCTGCACATCTTGGCGCAGGCTGAGACGATGGGCTTCAAGGTTGGCGTGCTGGTCGTCGGTCACGGCCCGTGGGCCGACTGGGGCGCGGCCGCGGCACACACGTTCAATAAGCGGTCACACACGAGCCGCAACGGCATGCTCGCGTACGTGGCGGTGCCGTGGTTGCTGCTGCGCGAGTTCGACCCGCAGGCGGGCGATCACGCCGGATTTTGGGAAACGTCGCTCATGATAGCGGTGCGGCCGAAAACGGTCGACCTCGACCTGCTGGGCCCGAAGGTGGAAGGACAGACGTTTCTGGGCGTCAGCACGCGAAAGCCCGTACAAGACGCCAATGCACGGTTCGGCAGTGAGTCACTCGACGTCGCGGCCGAACGAATCAACAAGGAAGTCGCTCACCGCCTCAGCCATCGGCATCTCTACATGCCGCACGGCACGAGCCACCAGCAGGGATTGTGGAAACAGGACGAAACGCAATAGAATTCGATATTCGAATGTCCCATGCGATAGAGATTTCGAGATGAGTCACGTACCGATGACGTTGCCCGATCTGGCCCTGTCCGTGCAGAGCCATCCGTTCTCGAAAAACTCGAGTTTCGCGCAGCTCGACGACGGGCGGATCGTCCACGCCAACCACCAGTCATGCCAGACTTCCGACGACGGCGGGCTGACGTGGACCAAGGGGCGGCTGCTCTGCGATACCAACGGCGATCCGGTCGGCGGGTCGAACACGTCGATCGCCAAGCTCTCCGGGCCCAAGTCCATCGGGATGGCGGCGCGGCTGCCGGTCGATCCGCCCGATGTGCCGTACGCCCTGTTTCCCGGGGGCGGGCGGGCGTACAAATCCAGCGTGATGTTCTGGCGGTCGGATGATGGGGGCGAAACGTGGCAGCCGCCCGTGCGCATGTCCCCGCCAGGCGTCAACACCGCGGCGATGAACGATACGCTGCTGCACACGAGCAGCGGCCGACTGATCTGGCCCGTTTACATCAGCATGGGCCAGATGATCGGCCACGACGGGCGCATGAAAAACAACGGGCCGCTAGACGGCAAGCTCGTTCGCAATCAATACGTTGGCACCGGCGCGCACTTCTACGATCCCAGCTTCGACGTCGGCGTCGTGCTTTACTCCGATGATGAAGGTCAAACATGGCAGTGCAACCGCGACGGCGAGCTGGTCATCCTGCTCGACTGGAGCGCCTACTACAGCAAGGTCAACG
>CAUYYV010000060.1:0-13116 GCA_963577075.1 Phycisphaerae bacterium | reverse complement strand
TCGAGGTCCGCTCCGTGCGGTATCGTCAGCAGGCGGTCAAGCAGAACGTCGATGAGCAGGTCCGCACGCTCGACGACAAGACCCGCCAGCTCAGCGATCAGCTCGAGCAGGCCAAGCGCCAGCTCGAGCTGCTCGGGGAGCAGAAGACGTACCTGGGCAAGCTTGAGAGCTTCGTGGCACCGACGGCAACGGCGGAGTTGACCCGCGGCGTGCTCAACGCCAAGGCGCTCAAGGAACTGACCGAGTTCCAGTTTGAAGAGCGTGCCCGCATCGCCCGCGAAGAGTTGGAGCTGACACGCGAGCAACGGCGGGTCAACGAGGAGCTGGAACTGCTTCGCCGCCAGCGGCGCGAGCTGACCGGCTCATCCTCGAAGACCGCCCGTCAGGCGGTGCTGTTTGTCAAGCTGACCGGCGCCAAAGGCGGCAAACTGCGCCTGCACTACCTGGTCAACGGCGCCAATTGGTCGCCCTCGTACAACCTGCGCACCGGCGCTGATCAGAAGCGCGTCACCGTCGAATATCTCGCGTCGATTCAACAACAGAGCGGTGAAAGCTGGGACGACGTGACGATGACGCTTTCCACGGCAACGCCGGCGCTGATCTGCACCGCGCCACCGCTTGAGCAGCTCACGCTCATGCTCGCGCCGCGGGCCAAGTTGGCCCAAACCACCAACGAGCGCATCAACGCCGCCATGAAAATTCACCGGAAAACGCAGACCCTGGTGGTCGACAATCGGTTGGCTAATCAGTTTTCATCGAAAGACATGACCTGGCGCAGCGGCATTGCGTCGAATGATGGTCATGTCAATTTCAACGCATCCAACCGGCAATTTCTGGAGATGGTCAATACCGAGCGGATCGACCGCCGCCGTCAGGCGCAGCGCCGCGACCGGGACGGCGATATCAGCGTGACCTACAAGCTGGCGGAGAGGACCAGCCTGCCCAGCCGGCCGGATCAGCAGTTGATCCAGATCGCGGCCCATCCGATGCAGGCGGACTTCTATCGGGTGGCCATCCCGCTGCTGTCCGAGCACGTGTACCGCCAAGCGCAACTGGTCAACGACAGCGGGCTCGTGCTGCTGAGCGGTCGGATGTCCGCCTACGTTGACGGCCAGTTCGTCGGCCGCGGCGAGATGCCGACTGTCGCCGCGGGCCAGCCGTTTAACGTCGGGTTCGGCATCGACACGTCGCTGCGCGCGGCGCGCGAACTTGTCGAAAAGGCCGACGCGACGCAGGGCGGCAATCGTCTGGTAAACCTCACCTATCGACTGACGATCGAAAACTTCTCCGACAAGCCCGCGGCCGTGCGCGTGCTCGATCGGCTGCCGACCGGCAAAGATGAGGAGTTGAAGGTGACGCTGGTCAAGACCAGCCACGACCTGAGCAAGGACCAGACTTACCTCAAGCGCAAGCGCGACAAGGGCATGCTGCGCTGGGACCTCGAGGCCCCCGCGGCGGCCGGGCTCGAAGCGCTGGCCGTCGAGTATGAGTATCGGCTCGAGCACGACAAGCTGCTGGCCATCGCCGGCCGCAGCGGCGCCGGCGGCCAGCCGGCGCTGAGGCTCGAGCAGATGTTGCAGCACTAACCAAAAGCAACCGCCGCGACGGGTAAGACACGACACACGTTTCAGCGGTCAGCGATCATGCGGTGGTCAATCCGTGTGATGGCTGGCCGCTTTTTATTTGCAGATGGCGTACTTGGCGCCCAAGCCCGGCCGTAGGTCGCCGCAGGCGGCCGGGCTTGAATGGATTTGGGCCGGGCCATTGGAGCGTCGTGGCGCAACGTGCTAGATTGCGTCGTCGGCATTCATTGAACAGGCACGGAAATGTCATGAAGATTGATCGATGCACGACGGCGGTCGTTGAAGCGAACTACGACTACACGTTCGTGCGAATTTTCGCCGACAACGGGGTCCACGGCACGGGCGAATGTTTTTTTGCGCCGGGCCTGACCGCCTCACTGCACGAGATGTTCGGGCTGCTGATAGGCCGCGATCCTCGTCAGGTGGATCGACTGGCGCGTCATCTGTGGCGCAAGGGCTCGGGCGCCGGCGCGGTCGCGGGTTACCTGTACAACGCGGTAAGCGGAATCGAGGCGGCACTTTGGGACCTGGTCGCCAAGGATGCAGGTCTGCCCATCTATCAATTTCTCGGCGGCAAGGTGCGCGACGACGTGCGGGTATACGTGGACTGTCACGCCGGGGACAATCTGGAAAGTTGGTCGCCCATGCTCGAGCGCCGCCGCCCGCGCTGGCTGCGCGAGGCCGAGCGCGGTGAACGCGCGCAGCGCTACGAACCGCAACAATACAAGCAACGCGCGCAACAAATGGTTGAGGCGGGCTTCGACGCCCTGAAGTTCGACATTGATTCGATTGTGCTGGCCACCGGTGACGAACTGAATCGGCCGCTGTCGAACGGTGAAATGCGATGGATGCGCGATTGCGTGGCCGCGGCACGCGAGGGGGCGGGCGACGACGTGGACCTGGCCGTCGATTGCCACTGGCGGTTCTCGCCGGCCCAGGCCGTGCGCATCGCGAGCCAGTTGGAGCCGTTTAATCTGTGCTGGCTGGAAGACCCGTGTCCCCCGGAAAATTGGCGAGGCGTGGCCCAGGTTCGCGCTGCTGGCTGTTGTCCGGTGCTGACCGGCGAGAATCTCAACCGCCGAACCGGGTTCTGGGACCTGATTGCCAACCACGCGGTCGATCTGGTGGCGCCCGATATGCAAAAGTGCGGCGGGCTGCTCGAAGCCAAGCGCATCGGCGAGCTGGCGGAAACGCAGGGAATCGGCGTGGCACCGCACAACATCGCGTCGCCGCTGGGCACGCTCGCGGCAGCGCACGTCTGTGCAGCGCTTGCTAATTTTGTCGCGCTCGAGTTCCACGGCAGCGACGTGCCGTTCTGGGATGATCTTCTCACGCGCTCCGACGGCGGCGGTCCCCTGATCGAAAAGGGGCGCATCCGCCTCACCGAAGCGCCCGGGGTTGGCGGCGAACTGAACGAACAAACGGCGCGGCAGTACGCCAAGCAGGGCGAGCCGTTTTTTGAAAGCTGATTGCGATGATATTTGATGTCCGTAACCACGGCGCACTGGGCGATGGATCAAACAAGGATACGCACGCCATTCAAAAGGCGATCGACGCCTGCCACCGGGCCGGCGGGGGCACGGTGCTGGTGCCGCCGGGTACGTATCTGACCGGCACGCTGTTCATCAAGAGCGGGGTTGAGTTGCACCTGACTGCGGGCGCAACGCTGCTGGGCAGTCCCGATCGAGCGGACTACGACAACTCGCAAAACGCCGAGCATGATTGCGGCCTGAGCGATGAGCGGGTGGGCAATGAGCATTTGATTTACGCGCGCGGCGCCCGCCAGATCGCTATCACAGGGCGCGGCGCCATCGACGGCAACGGTCGGGCTTTTGTCAACATCTCCAAGCCGAACGAATCGGGCAGAGAAAAGTCCGTGCCCGGCTGGAGGCCGGGGCAGATGGTGACGCTCTTCGACTGTCAGGACGTGCTGATCCGCGACGTCCTTCTGCGCGATTCACCGTATTGGACCGTCTGGCCGCATGGATGCGATCGACTCACCATCGAGAGAATCACGATCCTCAACGAGCGGCACACCCCCAACGGCGATGGCATCAACCCCGACTGCTGCCGCAACGTTCACATCAGCGATTGTCACATCGAAGCGGGCGACGACTGCATCGCCATCCGCAGCGACGATTACCGGCTCGGAAGCCCCGGCCGCGCATGCGAGAACGTCACCGTCACCAACTGCACACTCAGCACACCCAAGTGCGGCGTGCGGCTTGGGTACGCCGGCGACGGGCCTATTCGCAATTGCACGTTCAGCAACCTGGTCATGACCAATACGCGCACGGGCATCAACATCCTCGTGCCCCGCGACTATCGACCGCAAGAACACTTCGTCGTCGAGCACGGGCCCGCTATCGAAAACGTCACGTTCTCCAATCTCGTGATGGACACGCGGCTGGCGGTGTACATGTGGATCGGCCACGACGCCGCCCGCCCGGGGTGCATCCGCAATATCCAGATCAGCGACGTCATCGCCACGACCGAGCGCGGCTGCTACCTCGGCGGCAGCCCCACCATGCCGATCGAGCAGGTACGCCTGGCCAACTGGCGCCTGACTGTGCGCGGCGAGATGGATGACCAGTTCGCAAAGGAGGTGCCGTTTCCCTACCCGGTCTACGGACGGTGGGATACGCGCGGCGTGCCACACGCTTTCTTCTGCCGGCACCTGCGTGACGCCTCGTTCGCCAACGTGTGCGTTGACTGGGGCCAGGCCACCGGCTCGTGGCGCAGCGCGATGCGCGCGGAGCACGTCGATGGCATTGACATAAGCCACTGCACGCTCGGCGCCGCGCCCGGTGCGACCGACGCGCCGGCCCTGGACTTTCAGGACGTGCAGCGGGCCAGCATCCGCGGTTGCCGCGTCCGGCCGCGGTCGAGCGTGTTCCTGCGGCTCGGAGGGCCGGCCACCGGGCAAAACACGGCCGTCGGCAACGATCTGACCGGGGCGGACCGGTCGTTCGAACCGGACAAACCGGACTCCCGGGCGCTGCGCGAGTGGGCAAACTTGTTGTAACTTGTTTTTTCACTGTCTTGTGTCGCACCGCCCGGCCAACAAGCCCGCAGACGCGAAAGCGCAGAGTTCGCGGCGGCTTTGACCGGCGCTTCTTCTATGCTAAAAATACAGCAAAATACAACGCGGCCGGAGTCGCGGCGGACCAGCAAGTCCAGAAGGTATTCATGGTATCGAGAAATCACATGCACCTGAGCCGGCGGGAACGGCAGATCATGGATATCGTTTATACCCGCGGCCAGGCGGCGGTCGGCGAAGTGCTCGCGGGCATGGCCGATCCGCCCAGTTACTCCTCCACGCGCGCCCTGATGCGCAAGTTGATAGACGGCGCCAGGAAAGCCAATCGTTAAGACCGCACAAGTGAAAGGTCGGGGCGATGCCTGTTCCGTTGTGGGCAACCATAGCGTTTGACATGGCGGTCAAGGGATTCATCGTTCTGGCCGGGGCCGGGGCAACGCCCTTGCATGGAGCAAGTCCGACGGCTATTGCACGGTGCCGTAAGCCCGCATGGCCTGCGTGAGCGGTTCGAGGTGTTTTGCGTAGTGCTTCCAGCGCCCGACGGAATGATGATAAATCGGCTTCCTAACCTGGTCGTAGCTGGCAGTGAGTACATCGCGGTCCGTCTCGTAGAATCTCAGGCACGCAGGATCCCACGCAAGGCCGAGAAACTTGAGTATGCGCCGCGTTGAAGCTTCGTGATCGGCGACCATATCTTCGTAACGCACTTCGAGCACGGGTAATTCGAGAGCATTGCGCCAATGATCCATCAACCGTTTGTAGTCGGCGTAGTATCTACCGAGGTGCGCCAGGTCTGCTGACCACTGATGACCGAAGTTGAACCGCGTGGTGAAGATCGACACGCAGGTGTCGAGCGAGTTGCGCACGGCGTGTATCACCCGGGCGTGGGGCAGCAGTTGCGCGATGAGACCGAGGTTGATGAAGTTGCTGGGCAACTTGTCAATCACGCGATCGGCGTCGGGTGACAGATCGCGCAAGCGACGCACTTGCGCTGCGGCGTGACGGTCGAGCTGCGCTCGTGTCAGATCGGGTGCGAACATCGGAAAAAATCGCTTCCTGTCCAGCTCGTCATGCATTTCGAGGATCATATCACCGATATCCGACAACTCGCCGGCACCAAACGCCTGCGGATGCGTGGTGATCGTCTGTTCGATCAGGCTGGTTCCGGACCGCGGCATACCAATGATGAAGACCGGTGCCTGATCATCGCAGGTCGAACGCGCGAAGGCCGCGAGGTTCCGGTGGGTGTAGGTTTCAGTAATCTGCGTGACCAGTTGCGTCCACTTTGCAGGGTCCCACCGGATCTGCCGGGCAAGGTGCGCTTTCGAGTATGTCTCGAACGCCGCGCCGTATCGACCCGCCTGGGCATACAGATCGGCCAGCCTGAAGCAGACTACTTCTTTACGAGGCGCGGCAAGCGATTCGTCAGCGGCGGCCTTGCTCAGCAGGTCGATGCCACGCTCGTGCATATTCAGCTTGAGACAAAGGGTCGCGAACACGGTCAGCACCCGATCGTCAACGTGCGGCTTGCCAAGCAACGGCGCAAGAATTTTGTAGGCGGCTTCGGCGTCGCCGCGCCGCTCGTGCACTGTCGCGAGGCCGGCGACGGCCGCAGGATGATCTCCCTCGAGTTGCAAGGCGCGTTTGTAGGCATCTTCAGCTTGGTCAAACCGGCCCGTTGCCACACACATGCCACCCAAGGCGATCCACATGTCCAACCCATCGGGACGCAGTTCGAGTGCCCGCTGCATCACACACCGCGCCTTCACCTGTCGGCCGATCCGCAGGTACAACTGTGACAGGTTCGCGTGGAACGGCGCGGCCCGCGGAGCGAGTTGCACCGCACGCTCGAGCATATCCAATGCGGCCGCCACTCGGCCCGACTGCATTGCCAGCGTGCCCAGCCCGTGCCACGCACCGGCATTTTTCTCGTCGGCCTTGAGCACCCGGCGATACAAACGCTCCGCCTCGGCCCGCCGGCCCGACCGGTGCATCTCGGTTGCCTGCTTCAAGATGCCCCGTGTTGTGTCCGAACTGTTCACAGGATCGTTCCAACCACACGCTCTTGTCGATCATCCTACTCTTCCATGGTAGTGACCGTAGCCGCCACCCGGTGCGGCAGCCATGTCCATCTTCGGCGGGCGGATTGACTGGTCTGGCCCTCGGGCCAAAACGTGCATAGAGTATGGCCGGATTGGTGGCGCAGTTGCTGCCTGACATGGGGCTGATTGAGGACACGCGATGACCACAGTGCAATTACCGGAGTTGTCGAAAGAGGAGGTCCAGCGGTACAGCCGCCACCTGATCCTGCCAGAGGTGACGCTCGAAGGGCAGAAGAAGCTGAAAGCCGCCAGCGTGCTGTGCATTGGCGTGGGCGGACTGGGCGCGCCGGTGACGCTGTACCTGGCCGCCGCCGGCGTCGGACGCATCGGGGTGGTCGATTTCGACGTTGTCGACTGCTCGAACCTGCAGCGCCAGATCCTGTTCGACACGTCGGACATCGGTACGCCCAAGCATGCCGCTGCCAAGCGCCGCCTAGAAGGCATCAATCCGCACGTACAGGTGGACGCGCACGAGGGGCGGTTTTGCTCCGACAACGCCATGCAGATTATCGAGCCCTACGATCTGGTCATCGACGGCACCGACAATTTCCCGACGCGATACTGCACCAACGACGCTTGCGTGATGCTGAACAAGCCGAATGTGTACGGGTCGATCTTCCGGTTTGAGGGTCAGGCCACGGTGTTTGACCCCCGCCCCCGCCACGACCACGGCGACAATTCTTTGAATACCAGTTCCGGGGGTGGAGGCGGGGACCGCCGCGGTCCATGTTATCGGTGTCTCTACCCCGACCCGCCGCCACCGGGCATGGTGCCATCGTGCGCCGAGGGCGGCGTGCTGGGTGTCCTGCCGGGCGTGATCGGGTGCATTCAGGCCACCGAGGCGATCAAGCTGATTCTACAGATCGGCGATTCGCTGGTCGGCCGGCTCCTGCGCTACGACGCGCTGGCCATGCAGTTCAAACAGTTCAAGCTGCACCGCGACACGAGTTGTCCGGTCTGCGGTGACAACCCAACCATCACCGAGTTAATCGATTACGAGCAGTTCTGCGGTATCCGCGGCGAGGAGTCCACCACCGTGATTCGAGAACCCGACACCATCCCCGAAATTTCCGTTCAACAGCTGAAATCCTCGCTCGACGCCAACGAGGATTTCGAGCTGATCGACGTGCGCGAGCCGCACGAGCACCAGATCTGCAACCTCGAACAGGCCCAGCTCATCCCGCTGGGTCAGATCGCCGCGCACATGTCGGAGCTCGACACGACCAAGCGTTACATTGTGCACTGCAAGTTGGGCGGCCGCAGCGCCCAAGCCGTCGAATTGATGCGCCAAGCAGGGCTGGACGCAACCAACGTCGCCGGCGGCATCACCGCCTGGGCGCAGCAGATCGACCCGAGCATGCCAACTTACTGAGCGCGGTCACGCTCAGGCGGGTATCCCAAGGAAAGGCCAGCACGGTGCACCTGCTCATCAGTGTCGAGTCGCTGGATGAAGCGGTGTCGATAATGGCCACCGGCGTTGCCATTATTGACGCCAAGAACACTGCTGAGGGTGCGCTCGGAGCACAGTTCCCTTCCGTCACGCGTGATATCGTGGCAGCCGCGAACCGCAGCGGGGTTCGCACGAGCGCCACGCTCGGCGACCTGCCGTACAAACCCGGCACGGCGGCGCTGGCGGCGCTGGGGGTGGCGTCCGTGGGTGTCAAGTATGTCAAGGCGGGCCTGCACGGGCTCAACACGCACCAGCAGGCGCTTGAGATGATGGACGCCATCCGGCAAGCTGCGTGCATGGCTGATGAGAATGCCCGTGTGGTCGCGTCCGGTTACGCTGACTGGCGTAGCTTTGGCGGCTTGAGCCCGGACAATCTGGTCACCGCCGCGACCGACACGCAGTGTCATGCCGTGATGCTCGACACCGCCGTCAAGAATGGCCGATCACTGTTTGAGCACATGGCCGTAGCGGAGCTTAAAAGTTTCGTCGAAACCGCCCACGCCGCCGGCCTTTGCGTCGGTTTGGCCGGCTCCCTCCGCCTCGACCATGCCGATGCGCTTCTCGATCTTCAGCCCGACATCGTAGGTGTGCGCGGCGCCGTTTGCTCCGACGATACTGATCGTCGATCAATCATCAGCCCAAGGAAGGTCGCCACCTTTTGTCGGATATTTCAAGCTCTATCGACCACCAGTGATGTGCGATCCCCTGCAACCCTGCAAGACCATGGACCAAGCGTCGCCCAACGATATTGAACTGGCCCCCGGTGTCTGGCTACCCGCCGACGCCCTGCGATATCGGTTTTCACGCAGCCCTGGTCCTGGCGGACAGAACGTCAACAAGCTCAACACCAAGGCCACGCTGATCGTGAGTGACGCCGATCTGGCCGGGGCGCTTGATCCGGGGGCGCTCGCCCGCCTGCGCAACCTCGCCGGGAGACAGTTTGCCGACGACCAAATCATGATCAGCAGCGCCCAGTCACGCTCGCAGTTGGCCAACCGCCGCGCGTGCCTGCAGAAACTTCGCTACCTGATAGTCCGCGCCCTGGTCCGCCCCAAGCGGCGTAAACCCACCCGTCCAAGCCGCGCCGCCATCGAACGCAGGCTCAAGCAAAAAGCCCAGCGCAGCCGCCTCAAACGCCAGCGCACCAACCGGCCCGATCCGTCAGAAACGTGATCCAACGTGTCAACTGGCCCGCCCTTCGAACTGGATCAATCAAGCGTTTCGCGTAGAAATCAAACGGATGGGTATGAATCTGTCCAACGGGTCCCTAGTTGATTCCAGGTCCTGTTGTTGAACAACTATTTCACACCGAAGTTTATGATCAGCCCGTTCGACCGCGGCAAGACGGCGGCCTCCACCGTGGGGACAACGCCGAATTTATCGTACGCATTGCTCGTCATCATTGGGGATCGATGCGTGGGACGAGAGCAACGGAGCCGACCGCCGGGAAGACCGAGATTCAGGCGTCACCGGTGACAAGGGCGGCGGCGGCGAGTTTGCCCTGCTCGGAATCGGGGTCACGCTTGACGATGCGGGTCAAGGCATGGCGGGCCCTTGAGTCGCCGGTTTTGGCGCGGGCCAACGACTCGCGGAATCCCGCTTCGACCCAGTGGGTGTCCAGCGGCAGCACTTTAAGGTCCAACTCTTTCCAGTAGTATTGCAGGTCCGAATCCGGCCAGTCCTCGTAAACCTCTTGCCATGTCACCATGTGTACGCCATCTAGGTGCGGATCGAGCATGTGCTCGGCGATCGGGTGGCTCAGCGGCTGGTAGCGATTGTCCAGCGAGATACGCAGGCGATCTTCCGTCAAGTTGGGCAATGCCTGATGCGCCGTCAGGGCGGGGAAGATCAGTGCATCGCCGACATCATAATTGGTCGAATGCCACTGACCTTCCAGTTCACCGGCATCGATGGCCAATGACCCGGCTCCCAGCGAAAAATGATGATCGAGTACCCTGTCAACCTTGTGCGACCCGGGCAGAACCGCCAGTCCGCCCAGCTCGATTGGACAATCGCCCACCGGCGCCCAGCAGGTATAACTCTGATAAGTACCCTGAAAGTGTACGAAGTCCTGGTGGATGGGCGTGGTGTGGTCTGTGTACTTCGGGAACCACATACGCGCGATCTTGCGTGGATGTGAAATGATCGGCTCGCCGATCACTTTCTCCATCATCTCGAGCACCTGCGGCCAATGCCCGGCCCGGTGGAATGATTGCAGCTTGTACACCTCGTGATACAGGGTCGCGTATTCGATGTCCGGCTCTGTGCAGCATCTGGAAACGTCGGCGATGCCGTCCATCAGTTGCGTGCCGTCGACCAGCCAGCCGCCTTCGCGCAGCACGCTGAGCATGTCACGCCGCAGCGACAGCATCTTGTCCACATCCATCAACCCACGAAAGAACAGATAACCCTCGTCGGCGATCCGCCTGCGCAACTCGGGCGCATCATCAATAGCATCATTCGATACGCGAAAATCCTGCATAGCCACCATGCAATCACCTTGCCGATGGCAGGCGGCTGAACACCTGCCTGGCCCATCATAAGTGTAGCATGACGCAGTCCACTCTAGAAGGGAAGAGCATCTATTTCTGCCAATTGGATTGGATCGAACTTCCTCATTCCGGGCACGACGACTTGTCCGTTCGCAGGTCGCATCCGCATCCATCGCGAAGCTGATCGCGCCGTTGTTACCAAGCGGTGTCGACCGGTTAAGCAGAACCGTCGTGGCAGCAAGACCCGGGCCGGGCAGCTTGCACCGCCATTTGCGTTAAGGCATATCAACGCGGCATGGCTGTCACCACCCGGAAATTATTGCTCATCACCAAATACTTTATTCGCGTCGGCTTGGAACAGCCATGACAATCGATCATAACGTACACCTCCGGAAATACGGTGAAGTGAATCAGGCCGCCGGCGGCTGCAACTGGGTATGCGTCAACGTGCGGTAAAGTTCGGACTTTTGCAAGAGCTGATCATGCGTGCCCTGATCGATAATCCGCCCGCCTCCCATGACGATGATGCGGTCGGCGTCGAGCACGGTGCTCAGACGGTGCGCGATGACGAACACCGTTCGCTCTTGGCGCACGTTGCGCAGAACCTTGTTGATCTTCGCTTCCGACTCGGCATCGATCTGGCTGGTCGCCTCGTCGAGAATGAGGATGGCCGGGTCACGCAAGATGGCGCGTGCGATGCACAACCTCTGACGCTGCCCGCCGGAGAGCCCCTCGCCGTGCTCACCTAGAAGCGTATCGTATCCGTCCGGCAAAGCGGTGACGAACTCATCACAATACGCCGCCCGGGCGGCTGCAATAATCTGGTCGCGCGGCACATGTCGGCGGCCGTAGGCGACATTGTCAGCGATGCTGGCCTCGAACAGGGCCGACTGCTGGGTCACGACGGCGATCTGACGACGCAGGCTGCGCAATGTCACCGCGCACAAGTCCTCGCCGTCGATCAGGATGCGCCCGTGCTGCGGATCGAACAGGCGTGGCAGCAGGCTCAGCAACGTCGTCTTGCCCGAGCCATTGGCACCGACGATGGCCGTGATCTGACCGAAACCGATGTGCACCGACACATCCCGGACCACCGGGCCACGTCCGCCTGGATACGCGAATGTAACCTGCTCGAACTCGATCGACCGCCGGTGACGCGGCAGGGCGGGCAGGCCGTGCTTGATCCGTACGCCGGACGGCTCGACGGGCAGGTCGAGCAGGTCGAACAGCCGCCCCGCCGCGGCGCGACCCTCGTTGATCTGGTTGTTGAGATTGGCCAGCGGCTTGAGGCTGGCCGCGGCACCGGCAAGCATGCCGATCACCCAGATGAAGCGTTCCGATTTGTATCCGAGCTGGAATACGAGATACGCCGCGACACTGACCACCGCGGCGACGCTGAGCATGCCCAAGCAGTCGATCATGGGCGACGCCAAGGCGCGCACGGTGCGAATCTTCATTTCCTCGCGATAAACCCCGCGGTTGACCCGGGCAAACCGTCGACGCTCAAGCCCCTCGGCATCGTGAACTTTGACGACGCGGATTGCACTCATCGAATCCTTGAGCACCGCCACCATGCGCCCTCGCTGCTGCAAGGCGCGACGGGAGGCGCGACGGATGCGCTTGCCAAACTTGCGCAACATGGGCGGAACGCACACCAGCGCCAGCAGCGTCAACTGCCAATCAATAACGAGCGCGATCGTGACGGCGATCCCGCCCTTGAGAACCTGCTCAACCGACTTGCTCAGGATCGCGCGATAAGCTCGTGATAGCGGGCGGGTGTCGAAAATGACACGGCTCATGTGATCGGCCGTGCCCGACTGGAGCAACTCGACCATCGGTAGATTCAGAAGCCGGCGGATCATGCGGCTGCGCCAGACCATCGCTGCGTGCTGGACCACGGTGATGACGAGGAACTCGTGCATGAACCGGCCGATGTTGCCGATCAACGTCACGGCGACGATGACGGCGATAACGAACAGGAAATCGCGCAGCGGGTTGTCCGCCAGCAGACCCGCCAACCAGTTGCCGAAATCCTGCATGACCGCGGACCGATCGGAGCCGGCCAGTTGCTCGCGGATCAAATCGCCCACCGATTTATGCTTGCCCAGCAGGTGGGTAACCACCAGCATGATGCCCCCGAGCCCCGCACCGAAGCAGGCGCCCGAAATCATTGCACCCGCCAACGCCAGCGCCAGCGGACGCTTGTAGTTGAGCAGGATCTTGGCTGACTTCCAGAACGGGTCGCGCATGGGTGAGGTCTGAGGTCCAGGCTCTGAGGGTTGGAATCCGATTCCCTAGGCTCTAGGCTCTAACCGGTGAAGATACCCGAAAAAGCCGGGGAATGTCTTGTTCACGCACGATGGGTTATTGATGATGACCCCGGGGGCGCGTAGACCCGCAATCGCGAAGCTCATGGCCATGCGGTGATCATCGTAAGTATCAATCGTTG
>CAUYYV010000059.1:0-13173 GCA_963577075.1 Phycisphaerae bacterium | reverse complement strand
GGATCTGCTTCATCGCCATCTTCGTCTCGGCGGTGATGATCTTCGGTCCGGAGTGATAATCTCCGAATTCTGCGGTGTTGCTGCACGAGTAACGCATGAACGTCAACCCGCCGCGCGCGATCAGGTCGATGATCAACTTCAACTCGTGGCAGACCTCGAAGTAAGCAAGCTCGGGCGGGTAGCCCGCTTCGGTGAGCGTCTCGAACGCCGCCTTGACCAATGCCGACAACCCACCGCACAGCACCGATTGCTCGCCGAACAGATCGGTTTCACACTCGTCTTTGAACGTGGTTCTAAGCACGCCGGCCCGTCCGCCGCCCACGCCGATCGCCCATGCCAATCCAATGTCGAACGACTTGCCAGACGCGTCCTGCTCGACCGCCAGCAGGCACGGCACGCCACCGCCACGCTCGTACTCGCTGCGCACCGTGTGGCCCGGGCCCTTGGGTGCGACCATGATCACGTCAACGTCCGGCGGCGGCACGATTGTCTTGAAGTGGATGTTAAACCCATGCGTCGCGCCCACCGCCATGCCCGCCGACAGATGCGGCGCGATCGACTTGGTGTAGACTTCCGGCTGCACCTCGTCGGGCAGACACAGGATCACCAGGTCGCCTCGCTTGACCGCTTCGTCAACCGGCAGCGGGTCAAACCCGTGTTCGACCGCCAGTTTGCCGTTAGTGGACTCGCGGCGGTTGGCCACGATCACGTTCACACCCGAATCACGCAGGTTCTGGGCGTGTGCGTGTCCTTGGCTGCCGTAACCGATCACCGCCACCGTCTTGCCCTGTAACTCGTTGATCGATCCATCTTTGTCATACAGCGTCTCGATCGCCATGTCTCGAACTCCTCATGTATTGGGGGGAAGTTCCGCAATGTAGTCATCCGCCCCAACCCGGTCAATCACCCCGACGTCCGGCCCGAGCAGGGCGAAACCCGGACCCGACACACGTGGGCACGGGTAACACGGATGTCTACGAGGTCAAAGCCACTACATGTTCGACGGAGGCCTTCGATTCGGTCTCAAAAAGCACGCTGGCCCGTTTCCCAACCCCAAGCTGTGGGGCGTGGCTGAACAACCCAATTAAGGTTTTTAGAACCCCTTAGGATTTTGCCGTCTTGTCGTTGAAGTATTTTTTGGCCTCACCGGCAAGGTAGAAGCTTCCCGTGATGAGGATCAGGTCCTCGCGGCTGACGGCCCGACCAGCCAACTGGATGGCCTGCGTGAGCGAGGGGGCTGTTTGCGCCATTTTTCCGGAGATTTCGGCAAACATGGCCATCAACTCCGACGGCTCGCAGGCACGCGGGTTGGCCTTGGCACGTGTGAAGATGACCTTGTCAGCACCCAAAGAGATCTGCTTGAGCATGCCCGCGACGTCTTTGTCCTGACCGCTGCCAAAGACCAACACGAGCGAGTCGTAGCTGATGTGAGCGCCCAAGGCGCGGATAAGAGCAGTGATCGATGTGGCGTTGTGAGCGCCGTCGATCAGCACGCGTGGTTGGTTCCATACCTGCTCCATGCGACCAGGCAGATCGGTTCCCGCCAGTCCGGCGATCAGTTTCTCCTCGGGTGCTTCGAATCCACAGGCCTTGAGTTTGTCCATCACAGCCAACGCCAAGCCGCAGTTGTGAGCCTGGTGCTCGCCGCGCAGGGGCACTGGGATGTGATCCCATCGGCTGGTTTCGGTCGTTATGCACACGCGCGTGTGCGGGCCCAACTCGCGGGTCGCCTCAAAGCGGTAGCTGAAATCGATGTCGCGACCGGTAAACTCAAGCGGTGTCGCGGCATTTTCAGCAACCTCCTCGAGCACGGCCACCACCTCCGGCGACTGCTCGACGCTGACCGCCGGCACGTCCTTCTTGAATATGCCGGCCTTTTCACGAGCGATGCTGGGCAGATCGTTGCCGAGAATATTCATATGGTCCAGACTGATGTGCGCCATGCCGGTGACCAGTGGCGTGACTACGGTGGTGGCGTCCAGCCGGCCACCTAGGCCCGTCTCGAGTACGGCGATGTCCACTGCTTGATCGGCAAAGTGTCGAAGCGCTGCGGCGGTCATGATTTCGAAGAAGCTGGCGCGGTTGCCGCCCAGCACACGCTCGCGATTGGCGATCATCTTCAATAAGTCGGCCAACTCGGCGTGGCTGATCTGCTGTTCATCCACGCTGATACGTTCGGACAAATCGATCAGGTGGGGGCTGGTGTACAGCCCCACGGTGTATCCGCACTTGCGGAGCATGGAAGCCAGCATGGCACACGTTGAACCCTTGCCCTTCGTGCCGGCGATCTGAACGCACTTGAGTTGCTGGTGCGGGTTGTCAAGCGAATTGAGCAACTTGCGGACACGCTCGAGGCTGAATGTGCGGTTGTTGTAGGTGACCAGCCGCTGGCGTTCCTGATCGGTGTGGTCGTATAGCCAGCGAAGCGCGGTGGTATAGTTGACAATCGAACGTGGCCCGACCTTGGCGCGAGAAGCGCCCTTGTTGCCGCGGTGAGCTGTGCCGGCGGACTTGACGGTTCGTGGTGTGACTCGTGACCGGCTTGCGGCCTTGCGGGTGGTATTCTTCTTTTTGGTTGTGCGGGTTGAAACTGGCATATCTGCGATAGGTTATCCGGTTTGCGGGTCTGCGTCAAATCGTCGGCTGTAAGTATTTTGTATTCAATGGCTTGTGTAAAAATTGGGCCTTTGGACCCTCAATTTTGGAGGTGCCTTGGATCGGGCTTGTCAACGATTCGAGCAGTGCAGAAAGCATGGCGACGGGAAATCTGCTCGCGGTGAACCTCCCCGCACTGGGAGCCCGTCGCAGCTTGCGAACCGCGAATTTTTACGCATTTCTGTTCCGTTTCACCGGAAATCTCGTGTTGAGGCGCCTAGTCTTAATACAACCTCTCACGGTCGCCATGTGCGGCGCCGGGGCGAAGTACTTTTGTGGGGACGCGGTCCCGCCAGTGACCGGCGATGGGGATTTGGCGTCCTGCCGCAAGGCGGAAGACATGCAGGTGAGCGCAGAAAGGGAACATCACGTAGAGCGCATGGAGTCGACGGCGTGGCTGCTTCTCGATGTCGCCGATTATCTGCGTCAGCCGTTGGGCGCATCGCCGGTTGATATGCGGATGCGCGCGACGCTGCGTTCCAAGATCATGACGCAGTTGAACCGGGAAGAGCGGGCAGGTGATCCGCTGCGGGTCACGTCGCGGATTCGCAATATCGTTGCGCCTCCTCGCAAGGGCAAGTGATAATCGCTGCCGAACGATTTGTCGTCGTGGTGAGTTGGTTCACCGTTTCGGCTGCACCGGGACGATGCTCAGTCTCAGCAGCGTCCCGTCGGCAGGATCAACCCAACCCAGCACGGTCGGTGAGCCTTCCGCACGCTTGATGATGCGTACTTGCCACACGGCGGCGACCGGTCCGTGCGAACGCTGGCGGGCCAGTGCTCCCTTGTCTTCGTGAAGCACTTTGCCGAGCGGTTGATCTGCTTTCCCAGGCTGGATCGGCTCAAACTCCGCCCAGACACGGGCGCGATCGTCGATATCGTCGGGAGCAAGTGCCGCGGCGTTGCGGGCCACGATCATCGTGGCCCGTTGGTGGTCACACTTGACAGGATAACGGGTGATCGCGTTGAAGGCGGCCCTGACCTGTGCAGGCGTGGACGGTGCCGTCCATGCCTGCACCCAAGCGATCTGGTCGTATGCCCCTTGATGTTTGACGGCCCCGAAACTCATCCAGAAATCTTTCGGCAGTGCCCGACCGCGCCACCGGGGCTTCCAGTCAAGGTAAGTGCTGTGTCGCGTGGTGCGTTCGCTTGGGCGACCATCGGGTTCATGGTTGAATATTTTCCCAAGCGTATGCTTGGCTAACTTGCGCCACTCGGTGCTGCGTCGAATGGGCGGTTCATTTCCAGTTGGGGCGCCATGGAAGTGAACGTGGATCACGCGCGGCGCGGCGCCTTTAACGTCGAACCGCATCATCATGTAGGGGGGTGTTAACGGCTCGCCGGTGCTGACGGTCAGTACACCTGGCGTCGAGTATTCATCAATGCGCATCTGCTGCAATTGGCGGTGCAAGTCGGGACGGATGATCTCGATGATACGCTTCGCCTCGGGCATGGCGCGCCGCCAATGGTGCAAAAGGGCAGCCTTGCACTTGGCCGATGACAGTGGCCTTGATGGTTCTGCCGGACCCTGTGGCGGTTTAGAGGCGTCCTCCTCGCGCCGCTGCGCTTGTACGGGAGCGATCTGGTCGTATCCGACCCACTGCGTGATCGCGAGAATCGGCCAGGCATCCAACGGGGCCGTGTGAAAAAGTGGCGGCCTGATCGGCTTGGGTGCAGGCTCCGCGTCAACGACTTGAGGGGCTCCGGGCAACATCCCAAGCGACAGTACCGCGGTGGTCCACCACGCAGCGCCGCTTGGGCGCCACGGCAATCCGCGTCGATTGATGTTCAATCAGAATCTCCATGGATCCTTACCGTTCGATCTGCTCCTGCCCGTTCATCATGGGTCGCAGCACCGGCGGGATCGTAATCGTGCCGTCCTGATTCTGGTACATCTCCATAATCGGGATGAGAATGCGTGGGCTTGCGGCAACGGTGTTATTCAGGGCGTGACAGACCACCGGTTTTTTTGTCTCGGGGTCGCGGTAGCGCATGTTGAGTCTGCGACACTGATAATCGTAAATCCGAGATGCCGAATGTGTCTCGGCATAGGCGCCGCAGTCCAGCGGCCCGCGCGAGGGCATCCAGGCCTCGATATCGATCTGATCGACGTTCTTGGGGCCCAGGTCACCGGTACAGCACTGCAGCAACCGGTATGGCAATTCCAGCCGTTGCATCAGTGTTTGGACAAACCCGATCATTTTCTGATGCCACTGCCGGCTCTCCCGTTCGTCGGCGCGGCAGACGACGACCTGCTCAACTTTATCGAACTGGTGAATGCGAAACAGTCCCGCCGTGTCTTTACCCGCGGCGCCCGCCTCGCGCCGGTAACAGCTTGAAACGGTCGTGTAGGTCAGCGGCAGGCTATCAAAATCAAGGATCTCATCGCTGTGAAACGCCATCAAACCGACTTCGCCCGTACCGGTCAGCGCCAAGCCATACCCTTCGCCGGTGGGGTTGGCAATGTCGTATACCTGGTCCCGCCCATGCGGGAAGAACCCGGTGCCGACCATCATTTCATCGCGCACGAGTGTCGGCACGCTCATGGGCACAAAGCCGTTTTCGTTGGTCATGAAGTCGAACGCATACCGCAGGATGGCCTGATGGAGGCGCATGCCGTCGCCGATGAGTACGTAGCTGCGTGACCCGGCTGTTTTCACGCCACGCTTGAAATCAAGCATGCCCAGATCCAGGCCCAATTCGACGTGGTTGCGTGGTGCAAACCCCTTGTTCTGAGCGAACGATCTGGAAGTGTCGAACCATTGGGGGTTCCACCGCTGGATCTCGCGGTTGTCTTCGCTGCTGGCGCCGACAGGTACGTCCGGATCGGCAGGCTGCGGCACTTCCAGCCACAGTTCATCGCGGCGTGGCTGAAATTGGCTGACCTGTTTGCCCAACTCGCCCTCGCGCTGCTTGATCTGATTGGGGCGTTGCTGAAGCTGTTTCATTTCTGCTTCGAGGCGCGACCGCTCGGCATCGCCTGCTTTCTTGAGTTGGCCGGCGAGTTGACCAATCTGTTTGACGATTCGGTTTTTTTCCGCCATCAGTTTTTGTTGCTCGGTCACGGCGGCGCGAAGCTTTTCATCGCAGGCGAGCAATTCATCCACGACGCCGGGATCGTGGCCCTTGTCGGCGGCGCCTTTGCGGAATCGGTCAGGATCATTACGGAGTTGTCGAAGATCAATCATGATCGTTACAAGGGTCAATGGGTGCCAGCGGCGTATCGTATCGTTATTGGCGGTGAGGCTCTGTGGGGATTATCGAGACAGATGATGATGTCAGCGGCACGAGCGTGGGTGCAGGTGTCCGAGGATGGCCCGGGTTGCCACGCGGATCCGGGTGGCGATCAGCCGATACCGCAATGCCCGGAAGCGTGGGTCCTTCTGCCGAAGCTTTGCCAGCTTGCGCATCCAGCACCTTGCCCGCCGCAGTTGGTACAGTTCGAGATGCGCCACGACCAGGTTGCGCATCGCCTCGACGCCGTCGGGCGACAGATGCAGGCAACGACGACAGTCGGCAATGCAGGCGGTCGGCCGGCCGCACATCAGGTGCGCCACGCCGCGATATAAAAATGCCGTCGCACGCTCCTTGTCGGTCAGCCACTCGGTGTTGTCTGATTCGATATCCGGCGACAGCAGTTCGGATACACGATCAGCCATGTCCATGTCGATCAACATGCCTGCCAGATCAAGCGTTTGTGCCGGGCTACGGTACTCGGCATTTATTTCCTTGCGCAGATGGTCGCGAGCGTGGTCGAGATGGCCACGCCGCCGTGCCACCTCCGCTAGGCGAAGATGCACGCCCGCCGCGTCCGGTTCCAGCCGTCGAGCTGCACGGAGTTCGGAACTGGCCGCGTCCAAATGGCCGGTCAGCAGCGCCAGTTCACCCAGCTTCAGGTGCGCCTCGGCCAGCGTGGGGTCCAACTCGAGGGCCTGGCGAAATTTTTCACCCGCCTCCGCGTAACGTGACATTTCAAGCAGCAGATGACCCAACTCAACCATCGTTTGCGTGTCGCTCGGATCGCGGCGCAATTGCTGAATGAACAGGCGATGGGAACGGTCAAGCTTGCCGCGTGCCCAATACGCGTGTGCCAGGTTCGCATACACGTCGGGGTGTTGAGGGTCGAGTCTCAGTGTCTGCTGCCAGCACCACACGGCTCGATCGTATTGTCCCCGGGTCGCAAGGCTCTGCGCGATGTAATCAAAACACAGCGGGCAGTCATCGTTGATCTGTTGGGCCAGGTAAAAAGCTACTTCTGCTTGCTCGTGCTCGCCCAACCGCTCGTGCGCCAAGATGAGGTAGGCGTAAGCGCGGTCGCATTCACCGTCGATTTCCAGCACGCGACGCAGCATCTCGATCGACTTGGTGCACCGATCACACTGGATCAGCGCGAATGCCAAGTGCAGCATCGTATCCGTGTCGTCACCGCGTAGTCGCAGCACGCGGTGGAAAGACGCCGCCGCCTCCGGCCAGCGTTGTAGTGCGTCGAGCGTCAGGCCCATGCCGAAATGCCATTCGCTCTGGTTCGGGTTGACCGCGAGCGCGTGTTTCAATTCGGTCAGCGCTTTTTCCCACTGGCCCGATTCGTAGAAGTGATGGGCCCTCTCGGCGTGACGTTCGGCGTTTTGCCAATCATTCATCGCGGCTTCTCAATCCGAATTTGACGCCGACGGTGCTCGGCCGCCCAGCATTCTAATCATTTTATCGATCTTGTGGGTACCCGTACCCCAGTGCCGAGGACAACAACATACGTTACTATGGATGGCGATCAGGATATCATCGACCTCGGTCGTTTTGGGGCGCCGATCTGTGGCATGTAATGTTCGTCGAACAAGTCGATCACCCGGGGTGCGGCGGTTGATGGGTTTGGCGATGGCGTGGACTGCTTCACAATCGCTCGCGGTAATGGTGATGATTCTGGTCGGCTGCCAGATGTCGCCGTTTGTATCCAAATCGACAGGGGGCCGAGCCGCTTCCCAATGGCGGCAGCGGCTCGAGTTGCACCGGGGCGATCAGGAGGCGGTCGCCAATCTTGCTTTGGAGATGCTGGAAGGCGATGCGGTCGAGGCCCTGGTCGAGCACTTGGACGAGACCACCGACCCGGCCACGCGGGACGGCATCATCGGTGCACTGGCACGCAGTGGTGACCGACCGCCTTCGATATTCGCGCGTGTCATGCTCGAAGAACTCGCGGTATTGGCCGATGGCGAGCCGCAAGAATTGGCTTTGCGTGCCCGTGCCCTGGGGCGATCGCTGGGCCCCAAGACGGCGCGGCAGGCCATTGATTTCGTTCGCGACTGGCTGAGCCTGCCGCCGCAAAAGGTGCTGGTTGTCAGCGCGCTTGGCTATTTTCGGGATCGGCATGTCGCAGAACTGTTGATCGAGTTGATCGGTGCCGATCGGCCGGCTCCGGTGCGGGCGGCGGCGATCGGATCCCTTCAGATTCTGACCGGCAATGACCGGTTGGGCGACGAGCCGGATCTGTGGCGGCAATGGCATGCGCGGAGGCGAAAACTTTCTGACAACGTCTGGACGCAGGTGATCGTCGATGAGTTGATCGTTCATCAAATCAACAACGGCCAGCAGCGGGAACAAGAGCTGATCCGACACGCGGATCAAGCAAATATCCGAGCCAGGTCAACCACTGACCAATCGGTAAAGTTGATGGCTCGGCTCGTCCATGCGTTGCGCCAAATATACCGGCTGACGGCAACGCGGGATCAGCCGGCAAAGCTGATGGCGTGGCTATCCGACGGGCATGACCCGGTGAAACTGTTGGCACTGGAGTTGGCCAAGGAACGCACGGTTGGCGATTTTGGCGAGTCCCTGCGCGCCGTGGTGCGCCGGCAGCTTGATGATCGTAATCCGGTTATTCGCAAAGAGGCCGCCACGCTCCTGGCCAATCTTCAGCAGTTGGTTGGTGCCGATGCCGACGCGGTGGCCGGGCGATTGGCTGTTGGAGCAGAGTCCAACGTCGAGGTGCTCAATGCGTATCTGTTGGTCATTTCCCGTTTGCCCCGGGCCGACGCGGTTGAGCCGGCGCTGGCCATGCTGGAGAACCCCAAGCTGCGAGCCCGCGCTGCCGCGGCGCTGGCGGCCGCGATTGATAAGCGGGTCGCCGGCGGCGACCAGACGCGCCGCGCTGCGCGTAGTGCACGTCGTCTGAGTCGGGTTAGACTTCCCGAGCCCGAGTTGGTCGCACTGTTGGCCGAGGTTGCCGACGATGCCGACTGGCTTGCCATCCGTCGCTGGCTTGAGGCCGATGATCAGAAGGTCAAGGAAGAAGCCGCCAAGGCTTGGGCGGCTTCCGTTCAACCCGTGATCGTCCTGGTTCGACTTGCCAATGATGATCAGGTGCGACCGTGGGCGATTCATGCGGCTCAGCAGCGGGGCAAGAAGGCCGACACCATGCTGACGCTGATCGATCATCCGCCCAGGACGACTGGATTGGAACAATGGCGCGACGCTCTGGTGGCGATGGCCGGCCGCGTGCCCGTGGCCGCGATTCGTGACGCCGATGCAAAATTGATCGGCAGTAAAACGCCGACGGAACTGCGCACGCAATTATTAACGATCGCGATTGAGAGGCAGACAAAAGATCTTAACGATGGTCAGACCGGGCAGGCTGCGTGGCGGCTGTTGATCGACCTGCGCCTGGCCCGCGCCGAAGTCCGGCTCGACGGCAACGAGGCGCAATCAGCGATGATCGACCTGCGCGAGGCCGACGAGCAATCGACTCACCTCGATAAGCTGCGTCGACAGCGATACCGGGTCGCGTTACTGCGCGCCAGATTGCACAACGGCGAGGACGACGAGGTATCGAAACTGGCCGGCACGGTATTGAATGAGGCGGGCAATGATGCCCTCGACGAATGGCGAGGCCGGGTGGTGGATGCGTTTCGTAATGCCGTGCAGCGTAGCTTGGAGGCGAAGCAGGCTGTCCGGGCCCAAACATTGCTGGCGATGCTGGCTAAAGCGCTCGAGGGCCGTAGCACCGAGCAGTTTGACGCCCTGATTGTCCAATTGCGCCAACTGGTCGCGGCTTTACCCCCACCGGCCAAGCTCATGCCAGCCACCGCGACCGGGAACGGTCCGGACTCGTGATCTGAGGGGCAATTCTAGTTGCCGCGACGAGGCGGCGACCACTCGCTATACTCCTTCGCTTGTTTGATCGCTCACCGTACTGAATTTTGATGGGAGCAATCGCCATGCAAACGACGATCACCGGCAGAGCGTACGTGCTCGGCGATGATATCGACACGGATCAAATCATCCCGGCCGAGTACCTGTCGTACAATCCTGCTGATCCGAAAGAACGCAAGTATTTTGGCATGTACGCGTTGGTCGGCGTGCCTCAAGGTCAGCGTGGTCTGCCCGACGGTCGACTGCCCTTTGTGGAAGAGGGCGAGTTCAAGAGCGAGTACAGGATCATCATTGGTGGGCGAAACTTCGGGTGCGGTTCATCGCGCGAGCACGCGCCGCTGGCGCTCGCCGAGGCCGGAGTCAAAGTGATCATTGCCGAATTCTATGCGCGGATCTTTTTCCGCAATTGTGTCAACGGTGGCTACGTGCTGCCTTGCGAAAGCAGCACGCGGCTCATCGAGCAGATTCAAACAGGCGATCAATGCGAAGTGAACATGGAATCGGGCAACATCGTCAACAAGACGCGAAACCAGCAATACCCGTTGAGCCCGTTGGGTGATGTCAAGCCAATCATCGAGGCTGGCGGTGTGTTCGAGTACGCCCGTCGGGCCGGGATGCTAAAGTAAATGCAGCCGCAGCGATGATGGTGAGCAGTTGATCCGTGCGCTGGATATTGCAATGGATGCAACCTACTTAAAGACAAAACACGAAGCTGCGGTGCCTTACGCGCAGTACGTGCGCAGCGGTACGGCCGCACAGGGTGACAACTGGAAGGCGATCTATGACCAGGCGGTCCTGACCGATAAGCAGCGGCTGCTGGTCGGCGGATTTACGAGGAAGATGCCGGTTATCGCGGTGTCAGGCATCTGGTGCGGCGACTGCGTTCAGCAGGGTCCCCTGATCCAGCGGATCGCCGAGGCCAATCCGGATGTCATTGACCTGCGCTGGCTCGACCCCGATGAGCACAAGGATCTGCAGCAGCATTTGCGCATCAACGCCGGAAACCGGGTGCCGGTGGTCGTTTTCTGCGCTGGGGACTACGAGTTGGTCAGCTGGTACGGAGATCGTACGCTGCGACGTTACCGAGCCATGGCACAGCGGCAGTTGGGTCCGAATTGCCCGTTGCCTGGTGCACCGGTCGATCAGGATGAACTCGCCCAGACGCTGGGCGACTGGTTGGATCAGTTCGAGCGTGTCCACCTGCTGTTGCGGTTGAGTACGCGGATGCGCCAGCAACACGGCGACTAAACGGTCTGCTTGATGCACCGCGTACAGGTGGCTACAATCCGGGTTCTTTACAGGCAATTTCGGATACGCTTGGTTGTTTGCATCGGGCCGACTGTGACGATGATGGAGCACGGGTCGTGGCAACAAAAAAGACGACGAAAAAGAAAAAGACCGTAGCGGCGGGCACACTGAAGACCAAGTCCGCCAGGAAAACCAAGGTGGTCAAGAAGAAGACGAGCCCCTCCGCTGCAACTGCCGCCACGAAGTCGAAAATCAAGAGTGACGCCGCGAAGCCTGCCGCACGCAAACGCAAGACGACTCCGAAGGTGTCGGCGGGATTGACAGCGTCCCCAAAGGTCAAAAGCCCGAAGAAAGCAATGATGCCCACGCCGGTCATGGTCGCGCCGCCGTCCGAGGCCAAGGTTGGCAAACCGCTATCGCGTACCCAGTTGCGTAAAGTCAAGACGGATCTGTCACGCAAGGACCTCGAGGAATATCGAAGTCTGCTGGTTCAGAAACGCGCCGAGATTCTCGGCGACGTCGAAGCCCTTCAGACTGATGCCCGCAGCGATTCGGGCGACCACCTGTCCCCCGAGCACATGGCCGATATCGGGTCGATCAATTACGAGCAGGAGTTTACGTTCGGGCTGGTCGAATCGGAGCGGAAAATCGTAATCGAGATTGACGAGGCGCTGGTGCGTATCCGCGAGAGAACATACGGTGTCTGCCTCGAACGGGGCGTGCCGATCGGCCGGCTGCGCCTCGACGCCAAACCGTGGGCCAAGTACTGCATTGAAGTGGTGCGCGAAAAGGAAAGTCGCGGCGAACTCTAGCACGTCGATGCGCTTGAATGGGGGGCAGCCCACACCCGTGAACGCACAGGTTGCTAAAAATCGGCTCGCCGGACGGCACCCGCCATCGTGGGCGCTGTTTTTTGCCGTCATGCTAATCGTGCTTGCGGGCGACCTGATCACTAAATCGCTGGCGTTCGAGCATGTCGCAGCGCAGCCGGTTGTGCTCGACGCGAGCAGCAGCGGTGATTTATCGGTGCCGCCGCACGATCCGATCAGCCTGGTGCCTTATGTGCTGAGTCTGAAACTGACGATCAACACAGGTGCGGTGTTCGGGCAGGGCAAGGGGTTGCAGGTATTGTTCATGGTGGTCAGCGTGGTGGCCGCTATTGTCGTGATCAAGGTGTTCGCGTCGAGCGACGCTGGCGCGTACCTGACGCATGTATCGTTGGCACTGATCATGGCTGGCGCCCTGGGTAACCTGCACGACCGCATCCAGTTCAATGCGGTGCGTGATCTGTTGTGGCTCTTTCCGGATTTGACTCTCCCGTTTGGGCTGCAATGGCCGGGCGGCCGCAAGGATCTGTATCCTTGGATATTCAACGTCGCCGATGTGGCCCTGGTCGTGGGTGTCGTGTTGATGTTGATCATCATCTGGCGGGGTCCGAAAGGCGCACCAGCAAATCAAACAGACCCTGATTGACTGCTGCTGACTCGCCGCCGCCGCCGCGCTCGGGGTGCCACTGCACGCCCAGGTAGAACCGGCGGGTCGGGTCGTCGATTGCTTCGATTACACCATCCGTCGCTGCGGCCACGACGCGCAACCGGCCGGGATCGCGCACCGCCTGGCGATGCGACGAGACCACCAAATCGGGTGAGACCGATCGATGCGTATGGTCGCCGGTCAGAAGTGAATCAAGACAACACATGGTCAGCGAGTGCCGGTTGTTGTTTTCATGTGCAGCCGCGGCCTCGATACCAAGCGTCTCGGGCAGATATTGGTCAAGTTGTCCGCCGGCGTGCAGGGCCATCAACTGCATGCCAAGGCAGACGCCCAGCACGCCGGTGTGCTGGGTCCGTTCGGTGGCGTCGAGCAGGGCCAACTCGAACTGTTGTCGGCGCGGGTCCACCGTTCGGGCCTTCGGGTGCGTCGGCTGGCCGAAGGCCTCCGTGCGTGGATCGACCCCGCCGGTCAGCACAATTGCGTCGCATAACTCGACAAACCGCAGTGCAAGCTGCGGCTCGTGGGGCAGCAGCACGGCCGTGCCACCCGCCTGGGATACCGCACGGCTGTAGGCGATCGACGATTCGTACTTGCCGCTCGCCGCCGTGTTGTCATGGTTGTCAACAGTTATGC
>CAUYYV010000058.1:0-13194 GCA_963577075.1 Phycisphaerae bacterium | reverse complement strand
CGAGGCGGCGGTGCTCGGCGTATATCTGCACGGGCTGGCGGCCGACCTGTGGCGCGCCGGCCACGGGCCGTCCGGACTCACCGCGCGGGACCTGGTGACTCTGCTGCCGCAAGCATTTGAGTCAATGCGATAAATAACCGTGATTCGACAGGGGTGGTGCTCACTCGAGTAGGTCGCGTCGAGTTGAACGTCAGATACAAGCAACACGTGTCACTGGTCAACAGCGGCGCGGTGCACCTCGGCGATGTTTGCATCCACTTTGCGATAAAATCAACTCAAAGCGATACGTCTTTCCGCCCCAGATGAGTTGTCACATGTCGTCAACCTTGAATTTTCGTGGTTTGTCGAACCGCTTTACCAGCGGCTGCGGCTTACTCCAGCCTGCGTGTCATGGCGAATCAAACCCGCTCTGACGCAACACGTCCTTGAATTGTTGGCCGAACACGAAATTGTGCTCGGGAAACGCCAACCCGGACATGTTCTTGTCGATGTGGCTGAACAATAGCTCGATGTCGGCCAACTTGCTCTGCTTGTCGTCGGCCGGGTCGAGCAGCGTGACGCTTCCGCTAGTCGACGCGCCGTTGGAATCGATGCGATCGATCAACGCCTCAAAGCGCAGGCAGAACCCGGGTCGGGCCACATCGTGAAAGGTTGCTCTACTTATCTTGGCCAGGATGACCTTCTCGCGGAAATCGTTGGCGTGCCCGACGAGGATGCCGGCCGTCTGGGCCATGCCCTCGATGATCAGCGTGTTGGGCATGACGGGCGTAGCCGGGCGATTGCCGGCGGCGGGAAAATGATCGTGCACCATCTCCTCGGCCAGCGAGACGTTCTTGATCGCGACGCAACGCCGGGCATGTTCGAGTTCCAGGATGCGGTCTATCCAGATCCAACGCATGGCGAGTTACGAGATGCCTGTCGTCCCCATCATCGTGTTCGCAACCAGATTGCAGATCGTCGATTACGAGCACAGTGCTATTGATCGCCCAGTTTGGATTGCACGAACTTCACGACGGTATTAACCGTGAAGATATCGGAAAACTCTTCGACATCGCGACTGGCGTCAAACTCATCGAGGTCGGCGTGAGGCAGGCGGGCACGCAGTTCGGTCATCCCGGTGTCTGTTACCTTGCCGTCTTGGATATATTGAGAATCCTGCAATACATTATCGGGGATCATCTCGCCCTGTTCGATCTTGATACCGAACGCCTTTTCGAGGCGAAAGACGATGTCGAGAAAATCGATCGACTCGGCGCCGAGGTCCGACACGAGCTTGGCGTCCGATACGATCTCCTCCTCATCAGCACCTAGGGCGTCGACGAGCACGTCCCGTACCTTGTCAAAGACTTCTTCCTGTGTCACCGTCATTTTTGTCATCTCCGTGATATTTAACTCAAACGTCAGTGCGATCCATCGCGGCGCAGAGCGGCGTCAATCTGAACCGACCCTGAACGGCTACTTGGTCTTCAACGCTGCCACTGCCCTCGAGGTCCCAGCCGTCGGCGTCCTGTTTACGCAACTTTACGCGGACGGTCAGGCACTGGCCGGGTCGAACCATATTCCCATATCGTACGTTACGCACGTCCGTCAACACCAGTGGGTCGTCGCCCATCCGATCGGACAGCAAGGCGCGGCCGGCCTGAACCATCGCCTCAAGCATCATCACGCCTGGCAACACGGCGAAGCCGGGGAAATGATCGGCCAGATACTCCTCGGCGCTGCTGACGCACTTGACCGCGATCAAGTGCTGGTCGTCTCGGTCAATCACGCGGTCGATTAGCTCAAATCGCAAGCCCTGATCCTTTTCTAAGGCGCAAGTGCACCGGACGATAGAGCAGTTTATTGTCCGGGTCGTCCGATTGCAATGACAACACGCTGGGATCAACACGCCGGGTTACTTGTCGATCTTGCACTCCCACAGGCAGCCCGCCCGCTTGGGGTGATCGGTCTCTCCGGTGAAGATGGTGCCGTCGGGTGTCATGGTGACGCAGTGGGCCACGCGGTTGGCGATGTCTTCATCAGGATCATAGATCAGCCCGAGGTCGTAGAACCGACGCGATTGGCGGTCGTAAGCGAACAACGAGTTCTCCGCTTCACCCTTGCCGCCGCCGGCACCGTAGATCAGGCCATCGGCGCCGATGACGAACCCGTGGCATCGCGAGGCGGCCAACGGCTTGCCCAGATACTCGAACCTCATCGACTTCGGGTCGAGCGTGAAGATTACGCCCGTACCGGTGCCAATGTAGATCAGCCCGTCATCGGGCGCGTGCATCAGGTTTCCCATCGATGCGGGCCGGCCCAGAACCTGCGGCATTCCGAAATCAAAGATGGTAAACCCATCGTCAGGATTGTATTTGAACAGCCGATGATCTTTGCCGACTGTGCCCCAGGCGTTGCCGTCGTTGTCGCAGAACATTCCCTCGGGAACATTGGTCAACCCAAGGTTTTTCGTCTCACCTGTGCTCAGGTCATATGACCAAAGGTGTGGCACCGGGTGGCAGTGCCCGTAGATGACTCGCCGCTTGCGATCCATGCCAATCGTCTGGATGTAATCGTGCGGGGTCGGGACGGCGAGCACTTCGTACTGCTTCGTGGTCAGATCATACTTGAACAGCTTGCCGCCGGGCGCGACCATTCGCTTGGTGTTATCGTGCAGGCCGGCGGTGGCGCCGTAGAACACGCTGCCATCTTGCACCAGCGATCTGTGAATCTTGACCTCGTACTCTTCGGCAATCTGCTGGTAGCCCAGTGATGCGAATTGTTGCGTGGCCGGATCGTAAGTCCAGAAGATGTCGCCGTTGAGCGTGGTCAGCCCGCAGTAGATCAGACCGTCGTCGTGATTGCAGTGCACGGTGACAAACGAGCAGCCGATCTTACGTGTGTCCGTCTCGCCCTCGAGTTGTTCCTCGTACTCCGGACCCCGTTTTGCCCTGCTGAGTATTCTGGCTTTGACCCTGACTTTCATGATGAAGGCTCCTTTGTCATGAATGCTAAAACGTCTCAGTTTCCCAGCCATAATACCGACTGTGAGGAATAGGTCACACAGTCCGTATCACCATCACATCTGAATCAGATCATTCGGTCCGCACGCACCGTACGGCCCGATGCCACGGATGTTTGTCTCCACCGGCGTTCGCTACGCGATTAAGTCGCCGAGTTTGGCTGTCGATGCCCTCAATTGTGTCTGCCGTTTGCGCACGGGTGTGTACCTGGCAGGTCCGTGTCACATAAAGGGAAATCGCATGCCAAGTAGAAACATGCTTCGATTGATAACGATGGTGTTGGTGTGTCTGTCGTCCTCGCCTGCACTGGCTGCCGCGCCGGATGTGGTCCGTCAAATTCCCGGTGACGCACCGGTGTTTATCGCCGCTCCCAAGCTGTCGAAGCTGTTGGCCAAGATAGCGGTCATCAATCAGAAACTGGGGTTCAACCAGATGCGGATGAACAATACGCTGGGGTTCGCCAAGGCGATGCTGGGCCTGATGGCGGGAGTGGACGACGCCGGCGGTGCTGCGGTGGTGCTGACCGATATCCCCATCCCGAAGATGGGCACCCCCGGCACCCCCGGCGGTGCGGCCGAGCCCAAAGTGCTGGTCATCCTGCCTGTCAGCAATTATCAGACGTTCCTGGGCAATTTCGGTGTCAACAGCGGCAACGGCGTCCAGTCGGTCACCATGATGAACAAGCAGATGCACGTTAAACAGGTGGGCCGATATGCCGTAATCAGCGACGATCAGGCACAGGTTGTCGCATACCGAGCGCCTGCTGCCAACGGCAGCGTCGCGGCGGTGGCGGGTGACTATGTCGATCAAGCGCTCGTGCATTCAGATATCGTTTTTGGCGTGAACCTGGCGACGATGGTGCCGATCGCCCGGTCCGCACTGAAGCAACAGCTTGTGCAGATGGGGCAGGTGCTCAAGATGTTCGGCGGTAGTGATCCGCAGACGGCCCAGTTCATGGGCGTTTTCCTGACGCTATATGGCAACGTGCTCGACGCGTTGTTGCGCGACGGAGAACTGCTCCTGTGCGGTCTTGACGTGTCGCGACATGGGCTGGGGATTTCCTGCCTGGCGCAGTTTCGAGAGGGCTCGCCGCTGGCCAACACGTTTGCGCGTAATCCGTCGCAGCCGCCGAGGTTCAGTCGTTTGCCCAACCGCCCTTATCTGTTCGCCATGTCGATGAACAGTGGCACGCTGCCGCTACGCCAGTGGGCCCATGACCTAGTCAACGTGTTGCCGAAGGACAACGGTTTTTCCCGGGTCATGGCCAGCGCTGATGCACTGGCCAGTGCCGCCGGTGATGAATGGCAGTTTGCGTTCTATGCCCCGGCGTCGTCCGCCGCAGCGAGCCGGCCCCTGGCAAATGGTCTGTACATTGTCTCGGCGCCGAACCCTCAACAATACGTCGCTGCATACCGGCAACTGGTAACGAGCATGAGCGGCTTCGGCTTCGGCGGATTCAGCTACCAGACGACCTACCAGCCTACGGCCCGGCAGATCGGCGACCAATTGATCGATCAGTATACGATCGGCATGGTTGTCCCGGCGGCGATGCAGCAACAGGCGGGTCCGGCGACATTGGCAACTACGCGACAGAAAGGCTTGGTCATTCCCATTGACGGCGCGGTCGTCATCGCGATGGATGCCGAGGACGCGATTATGAGCGAAGTGCTGGCGATGGACAGTGCAGCCAACAGCTTGGATCAGGGCAAGAGCCTCGCCGCGACGCGCAAGCGGTTGCCCCGCAAGAGTATCGCACAGTTCTATGTGAATATTGCCGGGATCATCGATTCGGCCCGGCGCGCCGCCCCACGCAGTGCCATGGCTGCCGTGCCGAGCTTGCCCGCGAGCCTGCCGCCGGTCGGTGCCTCGATTTCGGCCAGTGGCGGCACGATTGCTATGCGTATCCACGTGCCCACGGCGGTGATCTCCGCGATCAAGAATGCCGCTACCGGTGCAGCCAGTTCGGCCATGGTGCGACCAGCACGGCGGTGATGGTCCGCGAGGTTGGGTTTGTCCAGTCCAGACGCCCTTGGTGATGTACGATCTCGCCGACATGGTGTTCGACATGCCCGGTCGGGATGTCGGGCGTCAACCGGGCGTTGTCGCACCTAAGTCAGTCCGGGGCCAGCCCCCTCGGCGGTACCCGGAGGATCGCTACTCACCAGTGATCTGAAACGAAAACAGGCCCATGTTCTGGATCTCGAAGCGCAGGTAAACCGGTTTGCCAGCCAACGCGCTCAGGTCGGCGCTGCGGTTCCAGGTCACCAGTGTGCCGGTGTTGCCCGGCCACTGGACGCGATCGCAGTCGTCGAAGCTGAACCCTTCGTACACCGGCTTGAACCCGTAATGCCCGTTGGTCGGGGGGTGTCTGATTATCTCGACGCGGATGCCATGGTCCTTATACGGTTGCGACTTCATGCCACAGTTGAGGCGCAGACGGTTGCCTTCGAGGACAAATTCACGGGTGACCAGGTATCCGCTATTGTTGCCGGCTCGCTGCTCGACGAAGTGGTCACGCCAGTTAATCGCCACGCCGATGCCTCGCATCACCGACCTGATCGCTTGCGGGTTCGGTCCAGCCGAGTAATAGGTCAGCATCTTGTCGTGTTTGAACACGGGCGCTGATGGCATGTAGACCATGCCGCCGTCCCAGTCGCCCTCACGACCGCGCGGGATATACGGCTCACGGGTGAAAAACGGCTGCCAACGCAGGCCGTCCCGGCTCGAAGCGAGGCGGATCTCCTCCTCATAATCTTTCGTTTCCTCCATCGCCGAGTAAAGCATCAGAAACCGGTCGCCATAGCGGAACACGTGGCAGTCGTCGTAGTCGGACATGTCCAGTTCATCCGGGTACATCACGATGCGTGGATATGACCATTGCTCGAGGTCTTTGCTCGTCGAAACGAAAACCTTTCGCCGGGTGTGGCGGTTGACGCTCGTACCATCGGGCGCCCTGACGCGGTTGCGCACGCCGGACACGGTCATCAAAAACATCGGTCGACCGTAGAGCAGCCAACGATTGTGTTTGGGGTCGTACGCGATGTGGTTGTAACAATCACTGTGATAATCGAGCACATGGCTGTCACCCTGCAGCGTCCAGTTGAGCCCGTCGGGTGAGGTGACGATGTTGATCCCGGTGGTGTAGTGTTCAGGGCCCGGACGGCTTTCGAGCGTGATCATCTTGTATTGTTTTTGCGGGTCAGTCTCGTTGGGGTCGAGGAACACGTTGTTGCTCTGAAGACCCTGGCCGTGTCCTCCGGTGTATACGATGTTGGTTTTGCCGAACCTCGGATGCTTGAACACGTCGAGCAGCGGTTTTTCCCAGGTCAGCCCGTCGCTGCTCTCAGCGTAGCAGAGCATCATGTGCGGAAGGTTCGTGTCGTTGTTGCCACTCGTGCGAGCGAGATACCACATGCGATACCTGTCCTTGTCCCAGAGCACGTGCGGCGCTTGTACGCTTTCGTCTTCCCACGGTTGGTCCGGCAGCAGCACGGGATTGCGAACGAATTTTTGAGGCTGAACCAGCACGCGCTGAAGATTCCAGCGGTCCTCGATCATCTCATCGTCGATCAACAATTGAGGTTCGTTGCCGATCCGCAACGGCCTACCCTCGTAGTAGTCGTCGTTCATGATCATGTTTTCCTTAAGTTATCAGTCTTGACCGCACGGTGTTTCGTCAAGCATCGGCGATGCATCGGCGCATCAATTCGAGGCTTTGGGCCAGGTTTGCCCGTTGCTGCGCATCGTCTGCGCCGCCGCGGACGTTGCACTCATAAGCCATGTAGCCGTCGAACCCGATCTTTTTGAGCGCGGCGAACGAGGCGCAAAAATCGATATCGCCCGTGCCCGGCTCGTCACGGGTGTTGTCGGCCAGATGTACGGCGGCGACGTGCTTTCCCGCGTCGACAATTGCCTGTGGCGTGTCCGTCTCCTCGATGTGCATGTGGAACAGATCCGCCAGCAGCGCGACGCCTTTGACGTTTGCTTGTTCGATGACGCGCACGCCATCAGACTGCTTCTTGAGGTAGTGCTGTTCGTAGCGGTTGAGCGGTTCGAGTAGCAGCAGCGTGCCGTGCTCGGCAGCGAACGGGCCCAACTGCTTCAACGCCGCGACCATCAGCAGATCCTCGATCTCGATCGGACTCATCACTGGTGACAGGTCCGGCACGACCGGCGGCCCGAAGATGGGTGGGATAATCTGACCGACGGCGCCGACCTGCCCGCAGAATTCGAGAATCGTGCGGCTGGCGTCGAGGCTCAGGAGTCTCTTGGCCGGATCGGGGTGCAGAAAATGGAATGCGTTGTTGCCTTGCGCGTCGCAGTTGCCGCAGACGCTGCAAATCGGCAGCACACCGTTGATCTCGTCAACCGTGGCACGCAACCGGTCTCGCGGCGCCACGATCAACTCGATTGCCTCGGCACCGTGATCTCTGGCCCAGGCTGCCTTGTCACCCACGCTGCTGCCAGCGATGCGATTCAGTTGCAGGGCAAGTTTGATGATGCCGCTCCTTTACTTACACGGTGATACGCTTGTATCAGACACGTGGCTGAAGACCGACAAGTGTACTAAATCAGTCTGCGGTGCGCCACGGTTAGTCAGATTGGCTCGAACGCCAGATATTTCTCGGCGACGTTGGTGCTTGAAAGGTGCCGATCGACCATTTCCGCGTAGCTTTCCACGATCAGCGGCTCATCGGAGAGGACCAGTTTCTGTCGCACCGTCAGGACTCGTGATTCGTCGGGGCCCTCGATCTCGATGAAACAGCCAAGCCGCGGCAGTTCATCCAATTCAATGTTACATCCGTCCAGCATCCAGCGGGTGCGGCGCTTCTCGAAGCTGAGCACCCGGACGTAGCCCAAGGCGCCGAGCAGTTGCGCCGCGTCGTCCATGTCAGCTACGTGGAGCTGCGTTTCGGGTCGTATCTTCAAGTCGGATGAAGTCCGCGGCCCTTTGTGCGTGATGATGATCTGTGGCAGTGGCTTATCGCTGTGGCGTTCGAGACGGATTCGCAGGCCTTGCCCTGTTCTGCGCAGCGTTTGGTCCGGCGTGTCGAAGAAATGATTGACCTCCTCGATCCTCGGTCCGGGGTCGGCGTCGATGGTGCGTAGCCGGGCACGCAGCTGCGCGGCATCGGTCAGCCGCATCTTGGCTTCGATCTCCAGCATGACTGATCACGATAGGGGCGCAGATCGGCCGCGACAATCATGCGAATCGGCCGTCCGGCTGAACAGGGAGTAAGCCACCTTAGCCAACCGCCGTCGCATCGCCTCACGACGCGGCGGTGCTATCGATCTGATGTGGTCGGCGCCGTGAAATGCCAGCGTGTCGGGTGACAGCAGAAGTGTCAGAGCCGACGGCAACTGTTGTTGCTTGGCGACGCGGATCAGCAGCCACTGATCGGCAAGATTGAGCCCGATCGCCTGGGCGACGCCGTGGAAGATCCACAACGGGCTTGGCCGGGCATGGTGGCGGTGGTACCACCGTGCAAGCCAGACGGTTCCGACGCTCGCCGCGAGGCCGGCTGCGGCGATGAAAAACCAGCCCATCGATAAGGTGTTGCCACCGCGCTGGCCCCAGTATTTGGAGATGTCGCTCAAGGCCCAGGGTTGTTGAGCGGCTGCTGCAAGCCAAATCATGCACCAGTTCTCCATCAGGCCGCCAACGCCAACTGCGGGCTGGTCGAATCAGCCTGTGGCCTACGCATGGCGTCGAGAAGATACGCTATCACGTTGCCCGCTCGATCCCGCACTCGGTGGTCTCTGTCAGTGATCGACAACTCGCCAACCTGCGGCGCCAGCTCGACCACGCCCAGTGACTCGACCAGCCACAGGGCGCTGGTGCGATGATTCGGGCGAGCGTCACCAAGCATGTCGCGCAGGGTGGTGATGGCAGCCTCATCCCGTAAGGCCAGCATCGCTCCGATTGCATTGGCGCGGGGTCGGTTTTCGTCGTGACGCGCCATCTCGAACAGCATTCGAGGTTGGAGCTCAGCACCGAGTTGCTGCAATGCTTCGATTGCGTTGGCACGGACGCGGCTGTTGGGGTGACGCAGCGATTGACCCAACGTGAACACCGATTGCTCCGTCGCGGCGGTACCCAAGGCCCGCACGGCTGCCGAGGCGATCCTGACATCCTGCGATTGCGCCAGGGTCAGCAGAGGCTGCTCAAAAAAATTGCCCTGGTTAAGCCCGTGTATGATCGCCAAGGCGCGTACCCGCGAGGACTGATCGGGCCTGGCAAGTTTTCGGCCGAGCCGAGCGTGAAACTCGGCGTCGAGCTTGATCATGCCCCGCCCGGCGCAAAGCCGCTGGTCGCTGCTGAGCAGGGGCCAACTGCTCCAAAGCCGATCAAATCCCAGCGTTACCATGCGAGCTGTGGCTATCTGTTGAATCTGCTCGTGATCGCTGCTGACCAGGCGCAACAGCAGTCGCGCCAGATTGGGTAATTGCACGCGAATCAGGTGCCGCAGCGCGATGCGCGCGATCGTCAGATCGGCATCGTCGCAAAACTCGCAGATGGCGCGATTCGCCGACGTGGCGGCTTGCCCCCTTGCCAACGCCATCAGACCACGAAGCGCCCCCAGACGCGCTGATCGGTCAGATAGACGTTTCAGGGCTGCCAGATGATGGATCGATTGGTTGGGTTCCAACGGCAGGGTGCATATCCAGCGTGGCAGGAGGCGCAGGGTACGGGATTGCATTCGCATCGCCGACTCGACCGACGGCGCTAGTGCATCGGGCTTTGCGATGGCGCGCAGCGCCCGTTGTACGCGCCCGTCGGCCAGCAGATGTCCATTTTCCAGCACAAATTCCAGGCGGCGCCCTGCGACGGCGTGGTCGAGCCCAGCCAGCACGTGCTCAGATATCGTTGGGTGATCAATCCACGCCAGCATGGCTCGGCAGATGTTCTCATCGTCGGCCCGACGCAACAATTCACCCAGTTCGAGCATCGCGCGACAGCGGCTCATGCTCAACTGCTGTGTAGCCATCGGCATCGGCTTGGGCGTTAGGGCTGCCAGCGCGTATAGCAACTGGATTTGTCGGTGGCTGTCATAGGTGCCGATCGCATGCTCGATGGTAGCCTGTAAGAAGCCCGCCGACTCGGCATCAACGCTCGACGAACCGCCCACATCGCCAGGTGCACGCTGTCGTTGTGCAAGTCGCAGCAGGCAGTCCGCCGCCGCCTCACGCTGCCGTGAGGGCCCATGAACAAGTTGGTCGCCGATCAGATAGGCCAGTCGCGTGCATCCGGATAGCTCGATGATCTGCGTTACGTTTCGTGGCGCTTCGCTGGGGCGAAGCTGACAGGCCTGACGCATCGCGCCGTAAAACCGGTCGATATTGTCAATGATCGCCTGCTGGCACTGCTGGGGTAGCCTGTGGAAGTGGCGGACCAGGCCCAGCTTGCCTTCTTCGAGATTCCTGTCCAGCAGCGTCCGGGCAATCTGGGCGGACTGGCTGGGCCCGGCAGTCGGCAGGGCGGCCGCGAGAGCCTTGTCCACGCTGGGGGTATCGAGGGGCTGAAGTTTCGACAGAATTTGGGATAACAGTCCCATGGGTTCGCCGTTGTTACCAATGCTTGATTCGCCAGGGTTGCGCGGTGTCTCCGCGACCTAGTCGTTATCGGCCGACTACCTCATTACTCGTCGCAAGTTAAGATCGTCAATGGTGTTATCGGCCTGCAAGGCAGGGCATAAAACCCCTTTGCTGCTGAAATTTTCTAAAAAGAGGCAATCGGGGTCTTTATTTTTCGATTTCTTCGGCTAAAATCGGCTTCGTGATGTTTTAGGGTTCACTGGATAGGGATAAGCGGACAGAGGAGTCCAATGAGCGTCAGTCATAAATCTTCTAATACACAGATTTTCCGTCTCATGCTCTACCAGCGGGCGTTGCACCCGGAGTTGTTTGAACTTAAGGGGCGAAGCATTTTCAGGCACGATGAGTACGAGGCGGAAGTCTGGATTTGCCCCAGTGCACATGTGGCGCGATTTCAGGTAAACGGCAGTTGCTTCACGGAAACGGTCATTGCGGAGGGCGATCACCTGCCCGAGCACGGCCTGCTACACGCGTTGCCATGTGTTGGCGAAAAGGATTATAAATTTGAGCCGTCCTCCAAGGTTGGCTACGTGACGACGGTACAGACCGAAATGCTGACCGAGAACCTGTATCGTTCGACCTACCAGGAGATGCGCGATTTAGCCACGGAGGATAATGGCCTGCTGTTCGAATGGGAGGACGGGCCAGACAGTAAATGCTTATCAATGCTGGATGTGCAGACATACAAGCGCGAATTTCACATTCAGAGTTACCATATGGTCGCCAGCCCCAGCATGATACTGCGGACGCAATCGATTTTTGAGTTCGTGTGACCAACCACACCGCGGTCGCCACGGAAACGCTGAACTCCACTAGCGCCGCGAATGCGGCGTTTTTTATAAAATTATTTATTAATTAGCCCGGATTAAAGGTGATTCGTACTGAAACCTTATACATACCCCCGGTTTGGCTTCAAGAGTTGAGCCTGAAGCATGTCCAATCAAATGCAGCATCCCAACGTTGTCATCATGTATGCAGATGATCTTGGATTCGGGGACATTGGTTGTTACGGTTCACCAAGCATCCCCACCCCCAATCTTGATCGCCTCGCCACCGAGGGTGTGAAGTTTCGGCAAGGTTATGCTACCGCTGCGACATGTACACCCTCGCGGTACAGCCTGCTTACCGGTTCCTACCCTTGGCGCAACCCCCGCGCGGCCATTCTTGCTGGGGACGCGCCTATCATCATCGATTCCGAAATGCCTACATTACCCGGCATGCTCCGCAATGCCGGTTACAGAACAGGTGTTGTCGGCAAGTGGCATCTTGGTCTTGGAAGAGGCGACCTGGATTGGAACAAGGAGATAAGTGCCACCCCCAATGACGTGGGCTTCGATTATTCCTATATCATGGCGGCCACCAACGACCGGGTGCCGTGTGTATACCTGGAAAACCGCAAAGTGGTTCATCTTGATCCTGAAGATCCCATCGAAATTACATACGACTGGAACAGGGCGTTTCCTGGCCAACCGACCGGACGGCACAACCCTGAACTACTCACGATGAAGTACAGCCACGGGCATGATGGCACAATAGTCAACGGCGTCAGCCGTATCGGCCACATGCGCGGCGGGCGGGCCGCTCTCTGGGACGACGAAACCATGGCGGTGGTCTTTGCTGAAAAGGCCGTTGAGTTCGTTACGGCAAACAAGGACCGGCCGTTTTTCCTCTACTATGCCTTCCATCAACCACATGTACCCCGCCTGCCGGGGTCGCGCTTCAAGGGCGCGACCACTCTCGGTGCGCGTGGCGATGTGATCATTGAAATGGATTGGTGCGTCGGTAAAATGCTCGATGAGCTGGAACGATTGGGTATCAGGGAGAACACCATTGTCATTTTCTCCAGTGATAACGGACCGGTGCTTGATGATGGGTATGAAGATCAAGCTGAAGAATTGAACGGCTCACACAGGGCAGCCGGTCCGCTGCGCGGGGGAAAGTACAGCATGTTCGATGGAGGCACCCGGGTACCATTTATTCTCAGCTGGCCCGGTACTGTTCACACCGGGGAGTCCGGGGCAATCGTCAGTCATGTGGATTTTCACGCTTCTTTTGCGGCCATGTTGGACCAATCGTTAAGCGTGAATGAGGCCCCGGACAGTATGGACGTTCTTGACGCATTGCTCGGCAAGAGTGACAAAGGGCGGGACGAGTTAGTCGTTGAGGGCAAGCGGGCAAAGACTGTCCTGCGGCAGAATGAATGGGTCTTCATTCCGCCATACGATGGCCCCACGATAAGCATAAACACGCATATTGAACTGGGCAATTCACCTGAACCACAGCTTTACGACCTTTCTCAGGACATCGGGCAGATCAAGAACATTGCAGCAGATCATGATGACGTGATCAATAAGATGCGGGACCGACTCAGAGAGATACGCGCGGGTGCGCGGACACGCCCGACTGGTGTGGAAACTACGAAACCGAACAATGTCATGCAGGCGCCGCCAAATGGGGCGCCTGATGGATGACGTTAGGAGAAAGAGTAATGATAGAGCTGTACCATCGAGGAGGGAGACAAACATGAACTGCCAAGCCCTGCGGTCGAGTATCAAGAGCGTTCAAACCGATTTCGCTCTATGAGGTGCTTTTTCGA
>CAUYYV010000057.1:0-13346 GCA_963577075.1 Phycisphaerae bacterium | reverse complement strand
TCAACCGGTACACGCCCGCCGGCTTGTCGAGGTGGCACGCCGACTGCGTAGCAACGTCAACCTGATCCGCTACAACGAGGTCAAGGGGTTGGCGTACTCGCGTCCCGCATCGGCCGACGTGCACCGGTTCGGGCAGATTCTCAAAGACGCCGGCGTCAACACACACATCCGCGCCAGCCGCGGCCGCGACATCGCCGCCGCCTGCGGGCAGTTGCGCCATGATCAGGCCACCGCCGTGAATTGAAATGCCGGGCTGCGACGTAGCGTGGTTACGCCCGCACTTTTACGGGGCGCCCGCCGGCGGCGATGCTTTTGGCCTCGAACTCGATGATGCGCGTGGCGAGCGCCGCCTCATCGAGCGGAGCGCGGACCGGCGGCTGATTCGACCTGATGCAGTCAAGAAGATACTCGATCTCGATTTCAACACCCGTACTCGTCGCGATTTCCACCGCCTGCGGTGGTTTGCCCGGTTCATAAAGGGTTAACGGGTGTTGGCGGGTGTTGACGTAAGTTGCCGCGGCGCGCTCGAATATGACGCGATAGCCAAACTAAAACGCAATCCCCTCCGGCATCGTCCAGCCTGCCTCGGCGACAACGATGGGCACATCTTCGTACTCGTAACGGCTTAGCACGTGGTCGATCGCGCCCGTCATGGCGGTGTAACCGACACTGGCAACACTGTGGGGCAAGCCGAAACAGTGTTGCACGAAGTCGACATCATGCACGTGCAACTCGAACAACGCGCCGCCGGCATCGGGGTTATATTGAAACCGGCCGCGCGGTGGATCGTCGAGCCGGTAAAAATAGGCGCTGTGCACTTTGCCGAATCGGCGTTCGGAGATTGCCTCCTTGAGCCAGTCCCACCCGGGCCAGAACCGGATGCACAGCCCAACCATGGCCAACGCATCGCTCTGCCGTGCGATATCGGCCAGCTTGCGCCCGTCGCGCGACGTAGGCGCCAGCGGCTTTTCAACGAGCAGGTGCTTGCCTGCGCGCAGCACCGCCCCACCGCAACTCAGGTGAAGAGGCGTCGGCAGGGACACGACAACCAGGTCAACACTTTTGTCGCCGATCAACTTTCTGGCATCTTCGTATCGACGGACCTCCGCAGGGCGCATCAGGCAAGTAGACACCTGCTCGCCGTGGAGCAACTCGGCATCCTGATCGCCGATCGCGACCACCTCGGCGTCATCGCGCCCGGCAAACGCCGACAGGTATGACCTGCCAATGATACCCAACCCCAGCACGCCGACTCGGATCATCCTGGACATCCGTGCGGGCCCTCGTGTTTAGCTGCGAGCCAAAGGCGAGCGCCCCTTGCGGTTGACCGCATGGCCGTTTGTCATACCACCACCTCGTTCGATATCTTATCAGCAGGGTTCACACGATGACCGTTTACGAAACGACCAGCCACGAGCAGATCCGCATGTGGTGCCAAGCCAACGGCTACTGGCCCGGGTGCATGGAGGGTAAACCTGATCGCATCCGCATCGGCGGCAGCCCGTTTGGCGAGCCTGAGATGCTCGATCTGCTCGATTGGCCCGAGTGGTTCGCGCAGTTCGACAAACGGCGACTCAAATTCGTCTACGATCCGAACAATGCATGGTGCGACCTGCAGAGCCGCGACACGCGACCGGACTGACCCCCGCATCCGTAATCACCTGTTGAGAAAACACTAACAGAATAACACCGCATCGTAAGTGATAGTGATATTGTCACTTGGTGCCACGACCGCGACAGCCCGTTACAAGGCGGCGTTGTCTTTACGGTACCCATCGCCGGGGCCGTGTTAACTCGCTTGGGCGGGCTGCTGGCCGGGGTTTTCTTCCGGTGTGGTCGGAACCGTTTCGGCCAGCGGCGCGGGAACCATGACAAGCATACCACACTGGCGGCACTTGACCGTCTTGCCGCGCGCTTTGGATGGAACCGATAAAAAGGCTCGGCATTTCAGGTTGGGGCAGATCAATCGGATCATCAACGCCATGGGAGGCACACCGTGTGGTATATGAATTCCCCCGGTTATATCGACGTAACGGTTGGCCCACTTAAGGCTGCGAACGTCAGGCATCGACCCCGTGAGCGTGATAAAAACACCGATTCCGGCACTGGCCCAATCACCGGCTAATCAATCAAGCGGACGTCGTGTCGCTTTTCCATATCCAACAGTCCCAGCACGCGGGTGACCTGATGCATGCTCTCACGGATCATGCCCCGACCGGGCAGGTACACGGCATCAGTCGTGACGCGTGCCTCGGCCCACCGGAGTTTTAGGTGCCGCGTCGTGCGGACGAGATAAGCGTCGAATCGGCCCGACGGCGTCCCCCTCCGCCAGCCCAGCAACTCAATGCGATATGTGCAGGTGCCGCCGTCGCGATCGGCACCGCTGCGCAAATCGGTTACCCGGACTCGGCAGGAGCCCTCAAACGGCCGGCCGACAATCATCCGCGGCGGCAAGGCGACGAGCGGAGGCTCATAATCCACGGCCACCGAATCGGCGACATCTTCATCGCGCAGCGTTTCGATCGCCCCCCCGCCGCCCTGGCGAAAGGTGCTGCTGTAAAGCGTCTCGATGGTCGTCCGCCAGTGATCGGCCTCGGGTTCAATGCTGACACTGGCGGTGTAGGCCGGCTCATCGCCACGGGTGATCCTCGCTTTGCCGCTGAATCGGTGGGCAAGGTAGAGATCGGCGGCCTTGAGGGTCATGCCCACCGGCAGGGCCAGCAACTCGCCGTCAAATGCCGACGGCGATGATGAGCCACCCAACGCACAGCCTCCGCTGGTTATCGCCACCAGCACGCATCCGAATGATAAGCAACCGTGGACGTTATCCATGCCGATAGGATAACGGTTGTCGATATCGATAAGGCGTGCAACTACAGGGGCCCGCAGATGACATGGGAAGGCTGGGTGACAATCGGAACCATCGTGTTGATGGTCTTCGCCCTTCTGCGCAACCTGGCAGGCCCGGACACGGTGCTGCTGGCGGGCTTGACGCTGTTGATGACGCTGGGGTTGTTCTCCAACGACCCGATTACCGGACTCAGCAAGTTGCCTACGGCGGCCGACTCGGTTGCCGGCTTTGGCAATTCCGGGCTGATTACGATCGGTGTACTGTTTGTCATCGCTGCCGGCCTGTCGCGCACGGGCGCAATGGACTTGTTGGCCCAACCGTTGCTGGGCCAAAACGGTATTGGGGGCGCAGGCTCGGATGATGCCGCCCATCGCAGCACTCAGCGCATTTATTAACAACACACCCGTCGTGGCCATGTTCATGCCCATCGTCAACGATTGGTGCAAGAAAACCGGCCTGGCACCGTCGAAGCTGTTCATGCCGCTCAGCTACGCCGCCATCCTCGGCGGCGCGTGTACGCTGATCGGCACGAGCACGAACGTCGTCGTGTACAACCTGATCCTCGATGGCCACGCCAGCGGGGATCCGACCCTGGAGGGGGTAAAGCTGAACATGTTCACCATCTCCAAGGTCGCCGTGCCGGCGGCAATCGTAGGCATGATTTATATCTTCGTTGCCTCACGGAAGCTTCTGCCCGACCGCAGCGACCGCACGGCCAGCATGATCGACGAAGACCCGCGCGAGTACACCGTTGAAATGCTTGTCCAGCCTGGCACCGCGATCGACGGCCAGACGATCGAGCAGGCGGGGCTGCGCCAACTGCCGGGTACTTACCTCGCCGAGATTGAACGTGAGGGTGATCTGCTGGTCGCGGTGGCTCCGGAGCGGGTATTGCGCGGAGGCGATCGGTTGATCTTCTTCGGCCTGGTGAAGTCGGTGGTGGACCTGCAGAAGATTCGCGGCTTGGTGCCTGCGACGGACCAGGTGTTCAAGCTCTCCGATCCAAGGCCGAACCGTCACCTGGTCGAGGCGGTGGTCAGCGACAATTGCCCGCTGGTGGGCATGAGCATCCGCGACGGCGAGTTCCGCACGGTGTACGATGCTGTGGTCATCGCCGTGCATCGCGGTGACCAACGACTTAAGCAAAAGATCGGCGACATCGTCCTCAAGGCCGGCGATACGTTGCTAATCGATACGCACCCGCGCTTCCTCGAGCGACATCGCAATCGCAGCGATTTCTATCTCGTCTCCGCCGTCGCGGACTCAAGGCCGAAGCGGCACGACAAAGCCTGGATCGCCTTGGCGATCCTCGTGGTGATGGTGACACTGGTAACAGCGATCGAATCCTTGACGCTGTTGAACGCGGCGTTGATAGCGGGCGGACTGATGGTGCTGACACGCTGCCTCACACCGCACGAGGCCCGTCAGAGCCCGGACTGGCGCGCATTGCTGGCAATCGGTTCGGCGATCGGCATCGGCCGGGCCCTGGGCAAAAGCGGCGCCGCCGATACGTTGGCCGACATGTTGATCACCACTGCCGAACCATTTGGACCCTACGGCATGTTGACGGGCATCTACCTGGCGACCATGCTGTTCAACATGGCGATCGGCAGCGTCGGATCCGCCGTGCTGATCTTTCCGATCGCCCTGCAGGCGGTGGCCAAGACAGACAATCTCAGCTTCATGCCGTTTGCCATTTCGATCATGATGGCCTCCTCGTGCAGCTACGCAACACCGATCAGTTATCCGACGAATTTGATGGTGTACGGTCCCGGTGGTTACCGGTTTAGCGACTACATTCGGTTCGGTTTGCCGCTGAACCTGATCATCATGGCGGTGACGATCATTCTCGCACCGGCGATCTGGGATTTCTCTGTCATCCGATAGCCTGCCCCCCGCCGCGATTCGACTGACGAGCATCGTCGACGCGTAGTTGTACACGTCGAAATGCCGGACCCTTGTGGTGGCGGATCATCTGCCGCTCGAGCCCCTGGCGCAGGAGCATGTCCAGTTCATACAAGTGCGCACTGGAATCGACCGCGACGCGCAGCACACCACGGCTAAGCCCCTCTAGGCGAGTGTGCTCAAGCAACGCAGCCGGCACGAGCGACCGCCACACATCCACGAACGATTCGAGCTGCTTGAATGGTCGAGTCACCTGCCGGGAAAATACGTCCTTCAGGAATGCCAGGCTGTGGTCAGTTTCAACGCCGCGGCGGCGGCGGCATAATTCGTCAAGACGACTGACCGGATCAGCTTGTGACATGCGGCCATCATACACGACTTTGGCCGACCGCTGCTACAATGCCGTCGTGAATGTCATCCTGATCGGATATCGCGGCAGCGGCAAGACCACGTTGGGCAAAAAACTGGCCGATGATCTGCGGAAGACGTTCGTCGACGTCGACGACGAGGCGCGCAAGCGGTTCGGATCCGCGACGATTGCCGATGTCTTCGATCAACACGGCGAGATGCAGTGGCGACGCGCCGAAGTCGAGGTCACCGCGGAGTTGGTCGGTCGCAGTGACCAGGTGATCGGACTCGGCGGGGGCACACTCATGCAGGACGGGGCCCGCCAAGCCGTCGAGCAGGCGGCCGACACGATTCGCATCTATCTCAAATGCGAGCCGGCGGCGCTGCTCCATCGCATCCAAGGCGACGCGCAGTCCGTCGCCAGTCGCCCGAATCTGACAAAGTTGGGCGGCGGGATCGATGAAATCAAGAGCCTGCTTGCCGAACGTGATCCGGTGTACGAAGCCGTGGCCGATCACGTGCTCGACGTAACACACCTCAGCCCCCCGGACGCGGTTCGTTATCTGGTCCGGCAGTACCTGTGACAACCGCTGTCGGCGCATAAAAATGGCCGAACGAGATATATGAAGATACAAAAAATAACAGGTTGAAATAAAGCGTTGCGGCTCGTTCGGCCAATACTGTCCTCTGATCGTCTACTGTATTTACTTCATGAGCGCCCCCTTTCTTATGTATCCGTCCACTTGTATTTTCCGACTCAAACCGGCTCAAGTCAAGGCTTTTTTCAACGAGCAGACTTCCTTTTTCGGCGTGTCGGCCGCCGCACAAGGCTACGCAGCACCCCGAGGTTGACCGCATCCCAAGGCCGTCCGTCGGGATCAGCTTCCTTGGCGGTTTCCAATATCTTCGGGATTGACCTGAACTTACGATGATTGACGAGTACGGCGAAGGCGTCAATCGACACATGACCGTGCCCGATGTGCTCGTGGCGATCAACCCGACTGCCCATCGGGGTTTTCGAGTCGTTGACGTGGATGACGCGGACCAGGTCCAACCCGATCACGTCGTCCAACTCGGCCAGCGTGGCCCGGCATCCGGAGGCCGTGGTCAAATCGTAGCCGGCCGCGAGCATGTGGGCCGTATCGAGGCAGACTGCCAGTCGCTGCGGATCCCGCACCCGATCGATGATCTGACGCAGGTGCTCGAACCGGCAACCCAGCGATGTGCCCTGGCCCGCGGTCACTTCCAGGCATGTCACCACCGCCAGGCCCGGCAGTTGCTTGTGCAATTGGTCGAGGGAACGCACGACACGCTGCAGTCCCGCCGCCTCACCCGCTCGCATATGGGCACCCGGGTGCGTCACCAGCCAGCCGATACCCAGCGCCTCGCAGCGAATTAGCTCCTCGCCGAACAACGCGATCGACTTGCGCCGCAGGGTGGGGTCAGGGCTGGCCAGATTGATCAGATAACTGTCGTGGCTGACCACCTGCTTGATCCGCGTCTGCCGCAGATGGCGATGCCACTGGTTGATCTGATCCTGCGTCAACGGCTTGGTTTTCCATTGGCGTTGGTTCTTTGTAAACACCTGCACGCAATCCATGGCGAACGATCGCGCTTCGATCAGCGCATTGTGAAGCCCGCCGGCGATCGAGAGGTGACTTCCGAACATGCGGTCATGGTAGCTGATAGAGCGCGGCGAAGTCGTTCATGCGATGCACGACACGCCAGTTGGCGTCGGAAATGCGACGAAGCTCGGCCGCATCCAACCCGTCGTGCGTACCGATCGTCCGGTGAATCCGCTGCAACTCCGCCCAGTTCACCCACACGTGTGTAAACCCGGCCTCACGCAGCTTGTGCGTCACGGCCCGCGGATCACCGTCAGCGCCCCGAATTATTGCGCCGAGAGGCCCGATGTCCCATGCCGAAAAATATGCGACCGGATTACGCACATAAAACACAACCGCGTCGGCAACCATATAGGTGCGACTGTTGGCTGGCAGGCGATTGATTGGATGGTCGCCGATCATTTCCGCCGCCCCGATCACCTGCCAGGGCCGAAGGCGGTGACGAAACTGTTGATAGAATGTGTTGTAGCTCGTCGTGGTGACGGCTGCCACGAGCAATATCACGACCCATCCACGGATGAACCCTTTGCGCAACGACGGCTGACAAAACAGCGCGCCGCAGCCGGCGCCGATCAATACCGAGCCTGGCAGCAGCGTAAAAAACGCGTACCGGCTTGCCTGCTTGGTCGCGATCAACCAGACCACGAGTTGCAATACTGTCAGAAGCACCATCGGGCCGACCAACTTTCGACCCCCGGCGGATCGAAACAGTCCCACGCAGGCGACAATCGCCGCCAGCAAAACCAAAGAAGGCACACCGATGCGCTCGAACTGGCGGGCATCATCGGGGCCAGGCCAACTCGGCGACGCCCACAATCCGGCGTATCCATCGTTAAATGCCCATTGCGAACCCAACCGCACAATCCGCTGATCCACCGACCGCGCTGGCCAGTGGACGTCGTGCCAGGTCGCGACCTGTGCATCGCTCCAGTGAGCCGCACCAAATGTTTCGGTCGCAAATGGAAAGACCGGGTTACCAGCCCACACGGCGTTGCGCGCAAGATACGGACACAACACCATCACAATCCCGACAGCCACCACGGCCGTGTGCCGCAACGCGATCGACCACGATTGCCCCGATGCATCACCACGCCCCTGCGGACGCAGCAGCACGATCAATCCGATCGGCAACGCGAGCATGGGACCGGCGGTCAGCTTCGCCATCGTCGCCGCGCCCAGCAGCAACCCGACAGCCAGTGCGCCGCGCCAAGTCAACCCTCTCGCATCAAGCACCAAGAGCAATGCCGAAGCGCCCAAGGCCATGGCGAGCATCTCGTTGTACGCCGACGATGCGACAATGACCGCCCATGGTGTGGCGACAAGCACGGCGGCGCCGACGAATCCGGCAGCGGTGCCGAATCGCTTGGCGATGAGCAGGCCTACCGCCCCCGCTGCCAACGCGCCCGTTGAGGCATGAAACAACTGGGCCGCCAGCACCGCGTCGCGCATCGAACCACGCATGGCCCCCAGTTGCATGAAACCGACTTCCATCAGATTGGGAAAGTAGCTGTAAACATTGTGTGGCAGCGGCGACATTCGACCCAGTTGCAACCATTGCCGCGGGATCTGCAGGTGATAGGTAACCGCGTCGTATCCGAACGCCTCGACACGCCACGCCGTGCGCGGCGGGCAGCAGCACGCAACGGCAAGCAAGCCCACCGCGGGTATCACAAGCACCAGCCACCAGGACAACGTGACACGCGTCAACATCAGCCTTTGTCGGGTTTGCGATGGCACCAACTGCATCGCGGCCAGCACGACGCCGGCGGCGCACAGCAGCCACGCCGTGGCCTGGTTGAGCAGCCCACCCAGCGCCGCCAGCCAGGCAAGCATCAGCATCAGGGCCATACCCAGCGCCGCTTGAATCACCACCGCCCCAGCCACCTCGCGACACAACCAGCGACGCAGTGGATAGCCCCACCCGACGGCGCCCAGCCACCACGGCGCTATCAGCAACAGCGATTCGCACACGATCACCAGCACGTTCACCAGTTGCAGAATGATGATGTTCGCAAGCGGCGGGGCGTCTTCGGTGACGGGCAGCCGGGAAGGCACCGGCCCCATCGCGATCACCATTGACACGAGCAGTACCGCCAGCGAGCCCGCCATGACTGCGGCGGTCGAACAGGATGGAGTCGATCGTGTTTTCAAGTGTGGCGGCGTCGATTAGTCAGTCGCGACCGGTGGTCATTTTCAAGTCATCAGTCCGCTTCGGCGCCGCAACGTTCGGATCGCCGCGCGATTCAGTCGACGGTTTGTCGGCTTGGCCCTGCTGCGGCGGCCGTTCATCGAGGTGAAACAGCTTGCGGAGCGCCGCAGCGTAAAAGGACAGCGGCGCCCCGCGGTCACGCGGGTCCATGGCGCTAAGGGGCAGGTGCAGGATCTTGTTGATCAGCCGGCGCGAGTGCTCCTCGACGATCTTCGCCGCGTCCCGCGGCTCGGCGACCTCAAGTTTGCGCAGCGTCCGTTGCTGTTCGATGGCTCCCATCTCGTGCAGCCGTTCACGAAGCTGCTTAATCAGCTGACCAGCGTCGCGGTGCCGGACCTCGTGCAGGCAGACGCTGACCGCCTCGTTGAGCAGGCTCTGGCAGTGTTCGACCTCATCAGCCTGCTGCGCGTACGTGCCGCTGACAACCCGCTGAAGATCATCCAGATTAAACAGATACACGTTGCGCATCGAGCCGACAGAGGGTTCGACATCACGGGGCAACGCCAGGTCGATAATAAAAAGAGGCCGATTGCGTCGCGAGCGCATCAGCAGGCGGCACCGTTGGGCCGTGATGATCGGTGAAGTCGCGCTGGTGCTGGTCAGCACGATGTCGGCCTCGATCAGCAGTTGACCAAGATCGTCGAACGCACGCGGCCCACCGCGCGATGCGTCCAGCCCGATCGACCTCGCCATGGCCTCGGCGCGTTGCGGCGTCCGGTTGGCCAGCCACAGCTTCTCCGGCGACAGCCCCTCGAGATGGCGCAATGTCAGCTTGGCCATCTCACCGGCGCCGATGCCAACCACCGTCTTGTCGTCAAACCGATCGAATATCTGGCGGGCAAAATCGACCGCCACCGACCCGACCGAAACCCGGCCGCTATCAATGCCTGTTTCGTGGCGGACCCGTCGAGCCGTGCTGATCGCGGTTTGGAAGATCTTGTGCAGCACGGCCCCGACCACACCTCGGCCGTGGGCATCCTCGTAGGCGCGCTTGATCTGGCCAAGCACCTGCGTCTCGCCCAGCACCATGGAATCCAGGCCGGCCGCCACGCGAAACAGGTGCTCCACCGCCTGCTCGTTCTCGCGATGAATAGACGCCGCCTGCAACGCCGCCCGGTCGACTCCGCAGAACCCGCTGAGAAACTCGATGATCTGCTCGGCCGTGGGCGGCGTGTACGCCGGGCGGGCGATATACAACTCCGTGCGATTACACGTGTGGACGATGACCCGCTCGGTATCGGCAAACATCTGGCCGAGCCGCTCGTATACAGCGTCGAGCCGATCACCCTCAAGGGCCAACTGCTCGCGTAACTCGAGGCGGGCGGTGCGATGATTGACGCCGATCATCAGGATCATTCGCGACGGTTCTCCGGTGCCCCCGCATGGACAGTCCGCAGGCCGTCATCCAGTTCACGCGGCAAATCCGGCAGTGCATTGGCGGCGACAAACGTTGCGAGCAACAGAATCAGCCCGGCGATGCTCAACCACGCTGCACGAGCGCCGCGGAAGGTCGTTGCGAACCGGACGTTCATCACGATCGCGGAGATCAGCCACACGGCCGCGGCGAGCATAACCTTCGGCGAGTACCACCAACCCCCGCCCAAACGGGTGTGTTGTGCGCTGGTCTGAATGATCAGCCCGGTGATTAATGCAACGGTCAGCAGGGCAAACCCGGTCGTCGCCGCGCGGATGTTAAGCCGCTCGACCGATTCGAGGCTCGCCATCGGCCCTGCACCGTCCGAGGGCCTGTGTGTGTGCAGCCGATGCTGAACAAACAGGTACAACGCGCCCGCAGCCGCCGCGATGCAGAAAAACAGCAGCCCCAGATACACGCTCGCCTGGTGAAACACCATCCACATCGATCGGGTGTCGAACGGCTCATATGTAAACGCGTTAGCGCAGATGCCCCATGCAAGCATGATCGTCAGCAGGGGCAGCGCGAAAACACTTAGACCTCTAATTGCGGCACGCTGCACGAACAGGATTGCTGCGGCGAACAAGGTCGAAATCAGCAGCAGTCCGTCCACGTGGGCACCCAGCGGTCTCCAACCCTCGTTGAAATACACCGCACGGTACAGGAACAACAACGCTGCACCCGTGACACATATCCCGGTGAGCGAGTACTGGATCTTGCGCAGGCTGCGCGACGCACTACCCGGTCCCAGACGCGCAAATGCCAACACACCAGCCGCCGACGAAAGGGCAGTCAGGACGATCAGACAGATGGTAGTCGCGATTTCCGCCATAAGACACTAGCCACAAAACCGTCGTCGTTATCTCATTTTATCACATCGCGACGGTTTGACTCACCATATTCGGCCCGCGTTGCGATATCAGTTGCGCTGGCCGCAGCTGTTCCGCCGGTGCCTGTCGAGCCGCCGGCCGCGATAGGCGACGTGCCGGGCTGATTGGTTCTCCGCAGCGGGCTGTCGGGCTATAGTAACGCCATGTCGCATGATCTATTCGACGAACACCGCCGTCGCCACCGGGAGGCGGCCGAGCCGCTGGCCGTGCGGATGAGACCGCGGAACCTTGATGAATTCGTCGGCCAGCAGCATTTTCTCGCCCCCGGCATGCTGCTGCGCCGCATGCTCGGGGCCGATCGGCTGACCAGTGTCATTTTTTACGGCCCGCCGGGCACGGGCAAGACCACGCTCGCCGAGGTGATCGCCAACCATACCCGCCGGCATTTCGAGCGGGCCAATGCGGCGTCCATTGGTGTCCGCGAGGTACGCGACGTACTCGCCCAGGCACGAAAAAACCTTGAAAACGAGGGCGCCCGCACCATCCTGTTCCTCGACGAGATTCACCGGTTCAACCGGGCCCAGCAGGACGTACTGCTCGGCGACGTCGAGCGTGGCATCGTCACGCTGATCGGCGCGACAACGGAAAACCCGTTTTTCGCAATCAACTCGCCCCTGGTCAGCCGCTCGGCGATCTTCGAGTTCCAGCCGCTCACCGAGAAGGACCTGATTGCCCTGCTTCAGACTGCGATCACCGACGTGGACCGCGGCTACGGCAAACTCGACCTGCAGGTTGACGATGAGGCGTTGCGGCATTGGGCGACCATGTGTGACGGAGACGCCCGGCGAGCCCTGTCGGCCCTCGAGATCGCCGTGCTCTCCGCATCCACACGGGCTTCGCCCACTGCCGAGGATACGTCGATCGTCATCAGCCTGCCCACCGCCGAGCAATCCATCCAACGCAAGGCCCTGGTGTATGACGGCACGGGCGACGAGCATTACGACGTCATCTCGGCGTTCATCAAGTCGATGCGCGGCAGCGACCCCGACGCCGCGGTCTACTGGCTGGCACGTATGCTCGAGGCGGGCGAAGACCCGCGTTTCATCGCCCGGCGGATCGCAATCCTGGCCAGCGAGGACATCGGCAACGCCGACCCGCAGGCCATCGCCATCGCCGCGTCGGCCTATACCATCACCGAGCGGGTGGGCATGCCCGAATGCCAACTCACCCTCGCCCAAGCCGCCATTTACATGGCCGCAGCACCCAAGAGCAATGCGTCGGCGACGGCGATCTGGTCGGCCATGAAGGACGTGCGTGAAGGCCGCACCCTACCCGTGCCCAAGCACCTTCGCGACGGGCACTACGCCGGTGCCACGCGGCTGGGAAACGCCCAGGATTACCAGTACGCCCACAAAAGTGACACCGGCCACGTCGATCAGGACTACCTCGGCGTCGAGAAGTGTTACTATACGCCCACGCAGCGTGGCTTCGAGCGGAGGATCGGCCGGTACCTTGAAAAGATCGGCCACCGGCGCCAGGGTAAAGCCGATCAGGGTCCGCAGACTCAATAACCCATTGTCCACGGCGGGCCGACGAACCGGGCCGGGTGTAGCGTGGATCGATCTGATCAGAGGTTGACCGTCATGCCATTACCATCCCAGAATCGCGGATCCAACTCCCGCCGCCAGTACATGGTTTCGCGAAAGCGTAGTCAGGTCAGGTGGCAGTACGTTGCGCTGGTCGCTGTGCTTATCGCGATCGCCGTGTATGTGCTGTTGTTACGCCCAGATGGCAGCGGCTCGAACGCCACCCCGCCGGTAATCGCAGCGCAACCGGATACACAACCACGCCCACAGCCCAAGTCTGTCAAACCGGCACCGTCACCATCCGCACCATTGTCCGCTTTGCCACCCGAGCCGAAGCCGTCGGCACCGGTTTCGCCTCCACGCGTCACCGCGATCGACGAACCGCCGACACTGCCCAAACTACCCGAAACCAAGCGAATTGAGTCGCGGCCATCGCAAACGTTCCAAGGCAAAACGAGTGACCCGGTTGGCCCGTCCGATCTGGCGTCACCTTACGTGGTGCCGATCAACAACGCGATGGCTCTGATCGAGCAGGGCAATCTGATCAAGGCCCGCGACGCACTGAACGCTCTGCTCAT